>JBKGYK010000038.1:0-30065 GCA_046546095.1 Bacteroidales bacterium | reverse complement strand
TCAATCATTACCCACTCCTGTCTGCCTTAGGCATGAAAATTTGCAGTAGAACCTTAAAAAAAAGAGCTCCATCTTTCGGTTTTAGCAAAAACAAAGAAAAATGGAGCAAAAAAAACACCTAAGAAAGGCGCTTATGTGGCACAAAGTTAAGGAATTAAATGAAAGTGGGCTAAACAAATCACAAATAGCTCAACAGGTTGGTATTCAACGCAAAACAGTAAGGAAGTACTTATTGATGAATGAGGATGAGTTTCACAGCTGGATAAAGAAGCGTAGAAACATGCCGAAAAAAAACCCGGTAATGATTCACCAGGTCTTATTATCAACGAAAAGATGTATGTTTAATTTGTACGTTGAATCTTTTGGCTGAAGTGTCCTTCCTTTGACTGAATGTCAATCAGGTAAAGGCCATCACTGTATTGGCTCAAATCAATGCTGATTTCACGAAGCTGTGTGCGACGAATGTTCTGTAGTCTGATACCCTGGCTGTTGTATACAGTGATGCGGGCATTGCTCAGTTTGCGCTCAGATTGTAGCGTAATTTTGCCCTGCGTGGGATTGGGGAAAATCTGTATGCCGGTCAGCTGATTCAACTCACTTGAAACAGAAGTACAAACCTCAGGATAAATGGCATGGTCAAGTGTGACTTCCCAACTCTCGGTATCAGAATATGGATACCATGAATTGTCTTCCCATTCTTCCCAGGCGGTGCCGCTGGCAACATCACCATCGGTATTGGTCATCAGTGCAAAACTGTCAGTGCCGCCGGGCAAAACGATACCGGCAAAGAAATCTCCATTGATTTCTATGGGTGCATTAAAGGAGAATTCAAAGTAGTTACTCTCCCCATCAAAATTATCAGAAATTTCAGACATGGGAATGGTTTTGCTGCCCAACATGTTGGCAGGTGATCCGCCAACTTCATCCCAGACAGCAATCTGTAATGAGGAAGAGTTTCCGCTGGCATAGCCGGCATCAAAGCCCAGTTTAGTAACATATCCTGTTCCTGTATAATCAAAGATGTTGGCTTTGGACAAATCTCCGTAGGAATTGGTGCCCGATACAAAGTCTGTATCTCCGTTTGCTGTATATAATATGGGTGTACCAGTGAGTGGATCATTCAGAAAATCACAGTCTTCACCGGGTTCCGATGGCTCCACAATGATAAAATTTGTTTCGCTGTGAGTATCTGAATCTCCGCCACCACTGACAGTGAGTGTGACATCATAAGTACCGGCAGTATTGTAGGTGATGACAGGATTTTCCGCATTGGAAGTTTCGGGATCACCGCCCTCAAAAGTCCAGTCGTGGTCTTCAACAGGCCCGGTGGAAACCGAGCTGAAACTGACAGTTCCACCTTCTGTGATGCTTTGTGTGCCGGCAGTAAAGGCAGCAGAGACACCGCTGTTGTTGGGATCATAAAATCCCAGTTCCGTCTGACTGTCGGTAGGATCAAGCCAGGGTTGCAATTTGCTTGCATTGCTGCTGCCATTGTCATCCCAGTGATAAGAAAATTTACCGTACAAATCGTACCCGCTGGTGTTATCACAGGATGAAGTGCCACCGGATAAGGTACCGACAATTCTTCCGTCGCTGTTGAAAATGGGAGAACCGGAAGAGCCCCCTTCAGTAACACCGTGACCGTTATCAGTACCTGACCAGTAAACCCGCCAGTGAGCCCCGGTCGCCCCGGAACCGCCATAAGTTGCAGATGACAGGGGACTGGTGTAGGTTGATATTTTCTTTACATCTCCCATAGGATGATGTATGCTAACACCGCTGCTGCTGGCAGAGGAACTTCTTGTCCAGCCGTTGTAAACCACAGAATAGGAGGCCGGGGGAGTACTGTTTAACTCCACCAGGAGGAAATCAGAACCTCCGTCAAGGCTGCCTTCAGCAAGATGAGAACATCCGCTCAGTGAGTTGGATGACGGCTCAATGGCAGTGTTGTTGCAACCGCTGAATTCATAATTAAAATAAAACAGCCACTGCGAGTAGTAGCTTGTGGAAATGTCCTCCCCACAATGGTATGCAGAGAGAAAATAAGGTGTTCCGTCCAGGTTGCTGTTGTTTACAAGTGAACCGGTACACCAGTAAATGTATGAACCGTCAGTTATTTTCATTCTGGCCACACCACGTTTTTCGTCCTGCCAGCTGTTACCTTCGGAGCAGTTGATATTGACTTGACATGACTGGGAATCCCCGAAATCTTTTTGTCTGTATGGATCTTCGGCATGACGATAAAAGTACTCAAGCTGGCGGATATCAATCACCGCAGTGTTTTCGAAGTCTTTTTTCTTCATGTTGTCAATCTGCCTGGGCTGTGGAGATATGTATTCTATGATGAAGCTTTCTCCATAGATCATTTCTGTGGTAAAATCACCGCCGTCCTTGTTTGTATTGTGATTGAATGTGCCGATGCGTTGTAGCTTGTCAGGACTGTAAATGAAAAGCTGAGAACCCTGTGGCAGGTCAAAAGCATCGTAGACCAGCCCCAGGGCCTGTGCATCGGGAGAGGTGATCTGCAGTCGCCAGATGCGGCGGCCGTCATCGAGAATATCCCAGCTGCCTGCATTTTCCATGCTAATATCAACATCAAGAGCGACGCCAACGCGTGGCAACCTGCCTTTTTCGTCATTTGCCTTATCTTCCTTTTGCAATAACTGCAAATCCGGACTGTTTATGTAAAGTTTGTCAATGTTTTTACTCAGGTTTTCAAGTTTGAAACTTGCCGGTTCACCTCCGTAAGAAATCTGAGCAGCAAGGTTGTAAGCCAATAACAAAAACGAAGCAAGAATAAAGAATTGTTTAAGCTGTTTCATAAAAAATAATATTTGTCTGTGTCAAATGTAAGCAAAAAGATGTTTGAGTTTTATGTATTGTTCAGGAGTAGTACAGCAACTTATAGGTCATTCCTGCAAAATTTGTTTTGAGATCGGGCTTCCCGGTAAAAAGTCCGTATATTGTTGAACCGCTGCCGGACATTTGGGCGTACCAGGCTCCGGAGTCATACATTTTGTTTTTGATATCAGCAAGTGTGGGATATTTTTTACATATGAGTTTTTCAAAATCGTTTTGTATCCTGTGTTTCCATTCCTGCTGGGGGAGAGAGGGGAGTTGTTTTAGATCAAAGCCTGCCTTTTTTGGTTCTATATCCTTAAATGCCTCGGCAGTGCTGACATGTATCCCGGGGAAAACCAACAAAATGAAATTTCCGCTAAGATCAAGAGGGATTTCTTCCATGATTTCTCCTCTTCCGTATGCCACAACGGGCTTGTTCTTAATGAAAAAAGGACAATCACTGCCCAGCTTAAGTGCATAATCAATCAATTCATTTTCTGTCAATGCCAGATTGAATTGTTTATTGAGGTTTAGCAGGCAACCGGCTGCATCTGCAGATCCTCCACCCAGACCGGAACCTGTTGGGATGAGCTTATGTAAATTGATTTTTACCCCGGGCAGGCCGAAATCCTCATGCAGTAATTTCCAGGCCTTAAAAACAAGGTTTTCTTCTTTTATGCCGTCTACATCCAGCCCTGTGATGCACAGTCTGGAAGGCTTGTCTGAGGGGACAATTTCCAGGATATCATACAAAGGAACAGGCAGGAAAATGCTCTCCAGGTTGTGGTAGCCATCAGCCCTTTTTTTCGTAACATACAGGCCGGTATTTATTTTAGCATTTGGAAATGACAACATAAAAAAAGCCTTGCATCATATGATACAAGGCTTAAAGATAATGATATTTTTTTTATTTGGTAATTTTAATTTTTCTGATGTCTGTACCGGATTCGGTAATAACTTTTATCATGAAAACATTGCCACTAAACTGATCCAGTCCGAGTGTCATTTTATTTCCTGTGCTATTGCGCTTCATTACTGTACGACCGAGCGCATCAATAACTTCCACACCAAGGAGGGATTCGGCACTGACATAAACAGTTCCTTTACTTGGGTTGGGATAAACACTGACGGATTCCTGTGTTTCTTCATCAATGCTTACAACGCAGTTACCGGTCACTGAAACATAAGTGTTGGGTACATCAGCGGTTTCATGCACAATTTGCCCGGAGTAGCTTTCAATGTTTTCGGGTGCAAACTGCACATAAACGGTTTCATCAACAGTGCCATCTTCGGCCGGAAGGACAAGGCTTGAAGAGAAATCACTGCCACTGGTGGTTGAAATTGTAAAGCCCGCAGGTGCGGTAACTGTCACATCATCACTCAGGTTGCTGCCGCTCAGATGATAGGATAACTCAGCAGTTTCATCCTCAAGCAAATCATCAAACACAAGATTGTCAGGGGTAGCAGTCAGGCCGGGCAGGTCAAGGCAGAAGGAAATGCTGGCATCATCACCAAAATCTCCTTCTATGCTGCCGTACTCTTCGCTGGTCTCCAGGTTTGTGATTACCACTGAACCGGGATCGCTGAACCATCCACCGGCAAGGCCATCACCATGAGAATCATAAATTGTGAATGTATAGCATCCGCCACCAAGGCACATTTCCGTATAATGATGCTGTTCAGAATTCAGACTGCCGTTTTCATACAGAACATCACCGGTTTCATCCTCCACCAGTTCCCATGAAGTTTCTTCCGGATAATTGTCAGTAAGTAAATCAACTTCAACGGCTTGTCCTATGGTTACACGCACATCCTTGTCCAGGCTGTTGTCAGTAACATCCATATCGGTACCACCGTTGGGCGCTTCAATCCAGGCTGTCATTGTGTTGAGACCAATCGGGAAGGAGCTTTCTGTAAAGGTAATTGTAGTGGTCTCACCTGCAGCGAGATTGCCGGTCCACTCAAATTCTTCTCCTGCAAATCCGCATGAATACCCGACAGTCAGGTTGGTGAGTGGGTTGCTGTCATTATTCTTTATACTGATTTCCGGTGTAAATTCTGTTACATTACAATTCATGGCTTCAGGCATATCAATACTTACCAATGTAACGTTTCCGCCATAAATTCTGAATTCTTTCTCCAGTGTATCGTTTTGTGGATATTCATCTACTTCACCATTGGGCTCACATGCCCAGGCTTTGAATGTATAGGTTCCTTCTTCCAGGCTTATCTCCGGAAAGTTCACCACATCATTTTCGAAAACTTCGAGGCTACCCGACCATTCTTCACTTGTTACATCCCCGCCATCAATTTGATAATTCACGGAGGCCGAAGTCAGATGTACCTGCCCCAGGTTGGTAATTTCAACTTCAGGCTGGAAAGTGGCATCATCTACAAATATCAGGTCTTCGGGCAGATTGATTTGCGAAAGATGTACATCGTAGTCATTGTCATTGGGAATAATATCTACTGTACCAATATATGGCTGGCGATTTTGTTTTGTTACAACAACATCACAAGTTACCACCTCATTGATGGCATCAAAACTGAGTTCGGCAACACCACTGGCATCGGCAAGTTTCGCATCCAGTAAAACGCCGTTGTTGCTGATGGCCACATATGCACCGGCTTCGGTATTGACAGTAAGGGAACCTGTACCCAATGGCTGAGGATCAAGATAATCTACAGATAGCTCAGTTGGTACTCCCATATATGGCATAAGAGAAGGATCACCCATCACATGATATATTTCCCAGTAATAATCTTTCAGGTCAGATGAGCTGCTTTCCACTGCAAGATTTCCAACATAATTCATTTGTGCTGTTGTAACATATGGATCTTCGTCATTTTCATGAAAAAGTGCATCATAAGCGCCGGTTTCTGTTTCTGCATAGGATGGATAATTGTACGGGTCGGATATCAAACCAACACTCCAGTAAAAATCTTCATCCCAGTAAGTTGAATTGGAGCCGCCAAGGTGAGCAACAGCACCTTCATTCTGAGCACGCAACAAAGCTTCTCCATAAGTTTCTGCATCATCGAATTTATTGGAGAGGCAGCAGTTACCTACACTGACATAGTATTTATCCTGATTATCCAGTCCGGCAATGTCGCTTATGCTAAAAGACGGGTCTGCCCAGCCATTGGAGCTACAGTGGGCTGTATAATTCACGTATCCGGCACCGGCAGAGATATCCGAGAGGATGCTGGCTGCATTGTTGCCGGACTCAGGATAATTATATGTGTGAGATTCTATGCCATGGGCAAGGTTGAAATATTCATTGGTACCGTAATTGATCTGCCCATTTCCATGGGAATCCCCATATGAACCATCTACACCGGCAACCATAACTACATCGCCAAGATAAGAAGGATCGGGCATGCTGTATTGTTCAAATTGCATTGTTTTGTTTATCTGTGGACTTAGTTCGGCAACACTTGTAGCAGAAAATCGGCCAAAATATACTTCAGGAATATAATCTCCGCCACCATCATATTCACAGTAATACATGTCTGAGACATGATCTCCTGCACTGCCATCGAAAGTAGGAACCTCCTCTGTATCACCAACGAAAAGTACATAAGTGGGAGCGGGGTCCTCTGTAGTTGCTGCATTGTACAATCCCTCCAGATAGTCTTTGATACTGCTTGTGGTATTGCCCACCTCGGCCTGATCAGTATATGCTTCTACAACATGAAAGCCTTTCTGGGTTTTCCATTCAATAAAAGGTTGCAAAGCTGTTTCAAACATTCTGTCGGCAACAATAACATATTTAATGGGATACTCACTCAAAGCATCTTTGGTGGCAGGTGCCTGATAATTCCATAATTTATTGTATACCGGCTCAAATGCCGGAGAATAAAACCGGGCTTTATTATTGCGACTTGCAGATTCATCGCCTTTTTCAAAATGAATTCTTACATGCAGATTGTTTCTTATGATGATGCTGTTGTCATCACTATTGTATTCAAAAGGCCTGATGGCAACGCGTGCCATTTGTACACCCCGAACTCTTCCGGAAGCTTCCACGCTTACAGTTTCCGGTGAATACAGACTGCCGGATTCATAAAAATCCCGGTTGTAAACAAAATCAATATTGTCTGGATCTTCACTTTTATTTACAGAGGGCTGAGCCGGCATCAGCGGATAATGAAATCCGTTTTCTTCAAGATAAATGGTTTCTTCATCCCAGGAAAGGACCTCAATCCGTGCTTTGGCTCCATAGGGTATTTCAATCAGTCGACTGATTTCCGGGAGACCTGGCATGCCATGTTCTCCGGATGTATGGTAACCGGGAATTCTTATTTTGGTGAATGTGCCTTCCTTGGTTTTTACATTGATGGCAGAAAAATCACCAATCTCATTGATGAACTCAAGCGAATTGGTTTTCGCGGATACAAGTTCAAGTTTTGTACTTTCTTTGTTTGTTTGTAAAGGATTGGTGGCCTGAGCCAGACCAAAAACGAGCAAGCTGAATGCTAACAATAAAAATTTTCTCATCATATTATCAATTTGTTTCATAGCAAAGATATAACAGAAAGTGAAATGGCTGCATTGTTTTTTAAAGAAGTGCCAAGTATTATAAAACGGGAGCTTTAATGCATACTTTAAATTATTTCATGTGGCTTAGAAATTGTAATAAAAAAAATGGCCGATATATTTCAGATCAGAAATCAGGATAGATTGCCGGACAATTCATCCAGCATTTTCTCGATGTCTTCTTCTGTACTTCGCAGTTTCAGCTTACAGAATTTAATCAGTTCCAGTGCCCTCTTTGTGGCTTTGGATAACTCATCCATGTCGAGCTGCTCTTCCTCGATACGCATGATGATGTCCTGAATTTCTTCAACAGCCTGGCTATAGGATAATTTCTTTTCCATACAGCAAAAATAACAAATTCAAATCAAAAAAAGAAAAATACGGAGGATACATCTATGGAGATTTATTTTCAACTCTGCCCAAAAGCATACAATATAATTTCGGTATTTGCATACTTATTTGTATTTTTACAGAAATTGTTAATGAAATAACAGTTCTGTTCTTTGAGGTCCCTGTATGATAGATTTGTACGGGAAAAAGAAAGACGATAATATAAAATTTGACGAAAATAAGCGTTTATGAAATTCAAACCTGAAAAGTACCGGATTCGTGACGAGCGGATGAAGCCATTTATTGATCCCGATGAAATCTGGGATTATATTGAGGAAACCAAAAATCCCACATCATCAGAAGTGGAGGCTGTTATTGCCAAATCACTGGACAAGCAACGCCTGAATCTTCGTGAAACAGCCATTCTCATCAATGCCAATGAAGCGGAATTGATTGATAAAATCAAAGAAGGTGCCCGGAAGTTGAAGGAAAAAGTTTATGGCAACCGTATTGTTTTATTTGCACCATTGTATATTGGAAATAAATGCATCAACAATTGCTCGTACTGTGGATTCAGAACTTCAAACAAAGAGGCTGTACGTCGCACTCTTTCTGATGAAGAGATTGTCAGGGAAACTGAAGCTCTGGAAGAAAACGGCCAAAAGCGCCTGATACTTGTTTATGGAGAACATCCGGATTATGATGCTGATTATATTGCCCATACAGTAAAAACCGTGTACAATGTCAAAAAAGGCAATGGAGAAATCCGTCGTGTTAACATCAACGCTGCTCCCCTTGATATTGAAGGTTTTCGCAAAGTAAGGGAGGCCGGTATCGGCACGTATCAGGTTTTTCAGGAAACCTATCATCCCGGAGCGTACAAACTGTTTCATCTGGGCGGGCCAAAGGCAGATTTTGACAACAGGCTTACCTCCCTTGACAGGGCACAGGAAGCCGGGATAGATGATGTTGGTATTGGAGCATTGTTCGGATTGTACGACTGGCGCTATGAAGTAATGGCCATGGTGCGGCATACCAATCATTTTGAAGCCTGTTACAATGTAGGTCCCCATACATTGTCTTTTCCCCGGATCAAGGATGCTTCCGGTACAAATGTGACAGAAAAATACTTTGTCAGCGATGCAGACTTTGTTAAGCTTATTGCCATTCTCAGGCTTGCTGTTCCCTATACCGGCTTGATTCTTACTGCCCGTGAAAATGCACGGGTGCGGGATGAAGTCATGCGTTTTGGTGTCAGCCAGATTGACGGAGGTACCAAGCTGGAACTGGGTTCTTATGCTAACAGTAAAAATGAAGAACAAAACCTGAACAAGGAGCAGTTTGCCATCAATGATAACCGGTCACTGAATGAAATCATTGATGAATTGCTGGACAAAGGTTACCTGCCCAGTTTCTGCACTGCTTGTTACCGGTTGGGACGTACCGGAGAGCATTTTATGGAGTTTTCCGTACCCGGATTCATCAAACGGTATTGTACACCCAATGCCATCCTGACATTATCGGAATACCTGATGGATTATGCACCAAAGGAAACCGCTGAGAAAGGCTGGAAAGTTATCGATCATGAAATAGATAAGCTGGAAGGATTCGGGCGGAAAAATGAATTGAAAAAACGCATTGAACTTATCAAACAAGGAAAACGCGATTTGTATTTTTAAATAATGGACATTATGGACGAAATCAGAATTCTTGGAATATACGTGATGGACAGAATAAAGGAGGCCGGACGGACTCAAAAAATTCTCTCATCCTATGCTGATATCATCAAAACCCGCCTCGGTTTTCATGAGGTTACCGAGCAGACATGCAGCCGCAACGGTTTAATTGTGCTGGAGCTGAGCGGAGACAAGGCAAGGTGGAATGATCTTGAACGTGATCTTGAGGCCATTGAAGGCGTCAGTGTGAAACACATGAAATTTTCAATATAAAAATTATAGCATGGCAGATAATATAAAACTACTGGGCATTCTGGTACGTGAACCAGAGACAGACACACATCAACTGCAGGATACATTGACTTCCTACGGTTGCAATATTCGCACGAGACTTGGAATCAACGGATCTGACAATGTGAAAAATGCAGTAATTTTGCTTGAACTTACCGGCCCGGAAGAAGAGCAGGAAAATCTGAGAAAAAAGCTGGAATGGCTTGATGGCATTGAGGTTCAATCTCTGTCCTTTTGATATTATATGGCAGGATTAATCAATATTTCACGTGCGGCAAGTCTGGGTATACATGCAGCCTTGCTCATAAAGCGCACAGATGTGCGGCTCAATGCTGTCCGGATAGCTCATGAGCTCAATGCATCAGAGCATCATGTGGCCAAAATTCTTCAAAAAATGGCTAAGCATGGCATTCTGGCTTCACAAAAAGGACCTTACGGTGGTTTTAGCCTGAACCGCCCTGCTGATCAAATTCAACTGCTCGAGATATACGAATTGATTGAAGGCCCTCTGACCAGTCATGACTGTCCTGAAAAAGAGGATGAATGTCCCTTTGGAGAGTGTTTGTGGGGCCAATTTGGAAAAAACACGAGCAAGAGCTTCAAAAATTTTCTGGAAGATAATACACTTGCAGATTTTTCCTAAATCTCATCTTGTAAAATTTTATCAAAAAAAGAGCAGGCCGGTAAGCCGGATTCTGTTTTATTCTGTCATTTATCTGCGCGGCCTACCCCTTCCGGCGACAATGTCAGAAGGCGGGTCACCTTCAGTGCCGAAGCACACCGGAATATACATGGCCTTGCAGCCTGCCAGGCGGACGGCTTCCGGTGTCACCACCGGAACCGGTGAGCTCTTACCTCACCTTCTCACCCTTGTTCGCCATCCGGCGAACGGTTTTTTTCTTCTCCGCTGATTGTACCCTCACGGATACCTTTCATTTCGAAAGGGCAGCACCCTGTGCTGTCCGGACTTTCCTCTCCTGCAAAACAGGAGCGACAGATCGGCCTGCTCGCTGCAAAGGTACGAAAATTTTATATGTATGTATCTTCCAATTTTCAGCAATCAGAATGTCTCTGGCAAAACAGAAGCATTGCCTGATATGTCGAATACCTGACTATGATAAATATTTTAGAATTTTTTTTGCTCAGAGATGGAATTAAACAGAAATTGTTTGGCTGGTTTCCTGAAATATACTTTCGAAGTGCAGCTTCAGTTCTACCGGACTGACAGGATATCCGAGTTGGTGGAGATTGGTGACAAACTCACTGTGCCTGCGTCCTTTACGGTAATCAGGTTCCCGTCCGGGATGCAGCAGGTACCGGTCAATCATGCTGATGTCTTCATGCACATTGAGTACCATATGATAAAACAGTTGTTCCCGGCTTCTGTATATGGCTGATCCGGCAATTTTGACATTGTTAACTGAAAGGTCGGAAATGCCGCGCTGGTGAATGCCGTTAATACCAGGCCATGACTCCAGGGCATGGATAATTTTCCGATTGGAATTTCTGAAAAAGTCAAGTGGTTTTTTGAATTCATATTGCCGGCTTATGAAAGCAATCACAATGGTTTTGGGAGTGAGGATGACAGCTTCACCACCCGACGGACGTTTTAATATATCCACACCATCAGCCATAGCCATTTCTGTATTGACGGAGCTTTCTGTTTTGTTGCTCTGTCCCAGAACAATGTAAGTTTTGTCGGGATGCCATACGAAAAATGATCTGCCCGAAAGGTTATTGGTAACCAGATCGTAATCGGGCAGATCGTATTTTCTGTATGTTGCTGTTGTTTTTATCATTTATGAATGGCCTGGTCAACGGCTTCAAACCCGGTTTCCATAAATACCTCACTTACGGTGGGATGAGCATGTACCGTACGTGCCACATCATAGATGGTAGCTTCCATTTCAATGAAAGCAGCTGCTTCGGCGATCATGTCGGTGGCATTGGGTCCTACAATCTGCACACCCATAACTTCGCCATATTTCTTTTCACTCAGAATGCGTACCATACCTTCTGTTTCTCCTTCGGTCATTGCTTTTCCGTTAATAGAAAGCGGCATTTCGCTGATCTTATAATCCACATGTTCATTTTTCAGCTCCTGTTCGGTAAAACCGATTTGCGCCATTTCCGGTACGGTGTATATGTTCAGTGGATAGGAGCGAAGGTTAAGTTCCTTACTGATGCCTTTGATGTGGTTGATGGCAAATACTCCCTGAGCTGAACCCACATGAGCAAGATAGGAACGTCCGTTGACATCACCTATGGCATAAATGTTGGGAATTGTGGTTTGCAGACTCATGTTTGTATCAATAAAGCCATCATCTGTGAGAATGATATCAGGTTTGATGGCAGGCAGGACTGCCCGTCTGATGCTGGCATTCAAAATTGGTATGCCTTTGGCCGGCATATTTTTCTGGATTTTGACACCCTGACCTTTGAGTTTTTTGCGGATGAAATCGTTCAGAAACTGGTCAGCCTGCGGTATAAGATGGTCTTCATGTTCAGTGATGATCATGGTTTTTACACCCAGAAGATTAAAGAGCTGAGCCAGTTCTACTGTTACCGGGCCGTGACCATATACAGCAATGGTTTCGGGCAGTTCTTTCATTTTATACAGTGCCCGTATATCCAGATTGTTGGTTTCTCCCGGAATGCTTTCCGGCAGGGAACCTGTAGCGATGATGATGTTTTCTGCCTCAATTGTTCTGTTATTGACAGAAACCTGGTGTTCCCCGACAATTTCAGCTTCCCCCAGGATGGATTCTACGCCGTTTTTCTTCAGCAGAAATTCCACTCCATTGGTGAGTTTGTCCACAATTTTATCAGCGCGGGCAACTGCCTGAGGCCAGTTAAACTCAAGATTCTTCATATCGATGCCGTCAATTCCGAATTCCCGGGCATCATTGAGCCGGTTGTAGAATTTAGCACTTTCAATCAATGCCTTGGTGGGGATACATCCCCAGTTCAGACACATTCCGCCTATGGCATCTTTTTCAATAATGGCTGTTTTCAGACCCACTTGTCCGGCGCGGATGCCGGCAACATATCCTGCAGGTCCGGATCCTATGATTACGAGATCGTATTTCATGTTTTCTTGCATTTTAAGGTTCAAATTTAGTCCATAATTAAGCTTACCGGATCGGCAAGGTAACGCATCATTGTATTAAGGAAGCGTGTGACCTCACCACCATCTACAATTCTGTGATCCACAGCAAGTGACAGCGGTAGTTTGTTTCCGGGCACCACGCTGTCTCCTTTGACAACGGGTTCTTTACTGATCCGGCCAATGCCAAGTATTCCTGCCTGCGGATAATTGATCACAGGTACGGCAAATTTACCACCAATGCTTCCAAAGCTGGTAATGGTAAAAGTACCGTCTTTCATATCATCCATGGATATTTCACGATTGCGTGTTTTTTCAGCAATTTCAGTTACTTTTTCAGCAATCTGCCTTATACTCAGCTTATCTACATCACGGATAACCGGCACCAGGAGGCCGTCGTCTGTATCAACAGCAATGCCAATGTTGTAATAATGTTTGAAAATCATCTTGCCATTATCCATATCCATTTCAGCATTCAGTGACTTATGCTTCTTCAATGCCTGAGCAGTAGCTTTTAAAATAAAGGGCAGGAAAGACAATTTTACACCATCTTCTTTAAACTCTTCCTTGAATTTATTGCGAACCTCCATAAGTTCGGATACTTCCACTTCATCAAAAACGCTCATGTGCGCAGCCTTCTGTTTAGAACGCAGCATGTTTTTGGCGATGGTTTTTCTAAGCTGGCTCATATCCACCACTTCAACCCGCTCTTTCTGGTCTTCAGCAGGTGTAGCTGATTTTGAGCCAGCGCTGTAGGATGATGAGCTTGAAAATTTGCGGATATCTTCTTTCATCACACGTCCACCCGGGCCGGTGCCTTTTACCTGATTGATATCCACATTCAATTCTTTGGCCAGTGCCCGGGCTACAGGTGTAGCAATGGATTTTTTCTTCTTTTTCTCACTTTTTTCTTCTTCTTCGTCTTCATCGCTTGCGGGAAGGAATGCATTGTTGCCTGCAGATTCAAGGGTACCGACTACACCGGCTTCCTCTTCCTCCACAGTTTCTTTTTTGGCGGGTTCGCCTTCATCCATTTTTTTTGCTTCCTTCTGGGCTTCTTCACCTTCCACACCTTCAATATCGAGTTCCACAAGTGGATCACCTACATTGATGGTTTCGCCTTCATTTCCATATCTGGCGGCTATTACCCCATCCTTGGGTGAGGGGATGTCAGTCACTACCTTATCGGTTTCCATTTTCACAAGTGACTCACCGGAGGCAACGGTCTGGCCTTTTTCAACATACCATTCTACAATGGTACCTTCATCAAGACCTTCACCTATATCGGGAAATTTAAATACATGTCTCATGGTAGTCTCCTTTAAAATTTTACGGTTTTCATTATATCATAGAAAATTTTTTCTGCGGAAATCATAAAATGATGTTCACCTTTGGGCAGGGGCACGATGGTATCGAAGCCGGCCACACGTTTTGGCGGTGCTTCCAGATGCAGGAATGCTTCTTCATTGACAATCTGGGTGATTTCCGAAGCCACACCAAAAGAACGGGGAGCTTCATGCACAGTGAGTATTCTGCCGGTTTTCTTCACGGAAGATACGATAGTTTCCTTGTCAAGGGGATAGATGGTTCTCAGATCAATCATTTCTACATCCACACCTTCTTTTTTGGCCATTGCAGCGGCTTTTTGGGTTTCCCGCATCATTGCACCATAAGCGACAACAGTAATGTCTTTACCGGAGCTTACTACTCTTGCTTTTCCGATGGGAACCGTGAAATGTTCTTCTTTCACTTCCTGCTTCACTGCCCGGTAAATACGTTTCGGCTCCATGAATATTACAGGATCATCAGTTTCAATTGCACTGATCAAAAGGCCTTTGGCATCATGTGGAGTGCTTGGGATAACAACCTTAATGCCCGGTATATGTCCCCAGATGGCTTCAGCACTTTCGCTGTGATGTTCCAGTGCATTGATACCGCCACCGTATGGCATTCGGATAACAATGGGTGCTTTGAATTTTCCACGGCTGCGGTTTTGCATACGGGAAACATGGGAAATAATCTGGTTAAAAGCCGGATAGGAAAACCCACTGAACTGCATTTCTACTATGGGGCGTAATCCTGCGATTCCCATTCCGATAGCTGTACCGGCAATTCCAGCTTCGGCCAGGGGAGAATCAAACACGCGTTCTTTCCCGTATTTTTCCTGCAGACCCTGGGTAACACGGAATACTCCGCCTTCAACACCAACATCTTCTCCATATATGATGACACTCTCGTCATTTTCCAGTTTAAGGTCCATTGCCTGGTTCAAGGCATTGACCATGTTCATTACTTTTTTCATATTATTTGCCCTCCTTCCACTTTAAAAAACGTTCGTATTCCACCTGCTGTGATTTCAAATCATCCGGCATGTCGGAATACATGTACTTAAAGACATCTTCAATTGGATAATCGCCATAATTTTCAGCGGCGGTAAAGTGCCTTTCAATTTCTTTTTTATACTGAGGAAGGATTTTCTCTTCTTCTTTTTCACTCCAAAGCTTGTTATCAATTAAATACTTTTTCATACGGGTGAGGGGGTCTTTTGAGCCCCATTCATCTTCCTCTTCTTTGGTTCTGTATTTTGTGGGATCATCTGATGTTGTATGTGCGCCACGACGATAGGTTACTGCCTCGATTAGTACGGGACCATCACCATTGCGTGCATGTTTGCTGGCTTCTTCAACTGCTCTGGTCATGGCAAAGAAGTCATTGCCATCAACCTGTATGCCTTTGATACCATATGCCACGGATTTCACTGCAAGGTTATGAGATTTTGTCTGTAGTTTTACCGGAGTGGATATGCCATACTGGTTGTTTTGAATTATGAATACAACCGGTGTGTTCCAGACCCCGGCAAAGTTCAATGCTTCGTGAAATTCGCCTTCGGATGTACCTCCATCGCCTACAAAGGTATAGACTACCTGATCTTTTTTGTGGTAATTGATTTCAAATCCGATACCAACGGCATGCACCAGTTGAGATGCAATGGGTACGGAAATGGGTACGAGATTTTTGGCATCTTTAAACAATGAACCATCTTCATAGCCCATAAAATACATAAACATTTCCTGAAGGGTAGCGCCTTTAGCCAGGTACGCTCCAAGCTCACGGAAAGCAGGCACAAGCCAGTCATCTTCACGCATTATCTGCGCAACTGCCCCGGAGACTGCTTCCTGTCCGTAATTGGGAGGATACGTGTATATGCGGCCCTGTCGCTGATAATTGACCGTCATCAGATCGGCTTCACGGGCAAAAAGCATATCTTTATAAGCTTTCACCAGACTTTCATCGCTGATGTCAGGCATCCATTTCTTGATAAGGATTTTTCCCTCATTGTCGATGACCCTGAGCATCTTTTTCTTTAACGGGTCGTAAGTCGTAAACATATCTATTTGATTTTATATTAACAATAATTTAGAAACTGTACAAATAACCCCTGAGAGCACAAATTGTTTACTATTTCATCACTAAATGCTATCCAACCAGGTTGTTTTCAATGGATGTGTATATGGAAAGTATTCTGCTTACGTAAAAGAAGAAGCGTTTGATTTGATGGAAATCATCAGGCGGCTTATTAGCAACAAATATGGTGCAGGGAAAGTTGCCCTGGAAAACCATGGATCAGGCTTGTCCATTCCTGCATGAATAACAAAACCAGGGGAAACTGATATGAACCAATTATTTTTTTTGTAATCTGGTGCTCTGCCGGAGATCGAGATTTATTGGGTCTGTGTTACTTGTTTCAGTTCTCTGATGTCCATACCGGAAGTTTCCTGATAAACTCTGAGGTTGAATTTATGGAGGACAGACATAGCGTGATCAAGCAGCTGTGCCTGTACCTGTTCATATTCCACCCATGATTGTATTTTACTGAATGTGTAGATTTGCACGGGGATACCCTTGCTGGTGGGTTCATTGTATCTCACCATACAAATCATCTCATCATAGATATCACTGGATTTCCTCATATAATAAAGCAAATGCCTGCGGTAAATTGCCGAATTGGTCAGTGGTTCGTTGTTTTCTTTTATCTCTTCAATGATTTCGTTGCCAAATTCAATATTTTTACCAATACTGGTGAGTTCATCTTCAGAACAATAATGAATGGAATTGATATCGAGGTTGATGGATTTTGATATCCGGCGTCCACCAGACTCTTCCATTCCTCTCCAGTTATTGAAGGATTCAGAAATCAGAGCATAGGTAGGAATGGTGGCGATTGTTTTGTCCCAATTCTGTACTTTGACAGTGTTGAGTGTTATTTCAATGACAGGGCCGTCTGCATTGCGTTGCGGCATAGATATCCAGTCACCCAGTCTTACCATATCATTGGCAGAAAGTTGCACACCGGCAACCAAACCAAGAATGCTGTCACGGAAAATCAGTAAAAATACAGCAGCCATTGCACCCAGTCCGGTAATTAATTTTCCTACCTGTACACTGAAAATGATGGAGATGATACCAAAGGCCAGCAGAGTAAATGTGATTATTTTCAATACCTGCATGTAACTTTTGATACTGGTACCACGCTCTTTGCCAGAAGTGCTGTCGTATATTTCGTTAACTCCATTGAGAAATGAATTAATCACCCCCATACTGATGACTATCATGAAAATCTGGGCGGCTTTTTCAATGATGGTTGTGAGCACTTCTACATTGGGAAAAGCAAAATCAATGGTATAATAGACCAGGATGGCAGGGGCGAGGTGTGCAAGTCTGCTGAACAGTTTCTTTTCAAGCAAAATGTCATCCCAGAGTGTTTTTGTTTTACGAATAACCTTTTGCAGTGCTCCCAGCAGTATTCGCTTTGTCAGAAAGTCAGACAGAAAACCCACCAGGGCTATAAGCAAAAGAATTACAATAACAGATAAGGCCTCAGCAATTTCAAAACTGACTCCCAGATCCATCAGCCATTTTTCAATGGTCATCCCCAGATTTTCTTTCATTTGATTTATTTTTTGTATATTTATCCGAAAGATATAAAAAATCATGAACAAGTATTTTCTTTTATTCGTTTTTGTTTTTCTCTCCGGCGCTTCTTTGAAGTCCCAGGACATAAAGTACGATGACTTTTTTACAGATGAGGCTTTGCGCCTGGATATGTATCACTTTGGTACTCTGGATGCTGAGGACTACAGTCTGAAGTCAGTCTGGCGAATGCCCGGGTACAGTGGTCCGGAGAAAACGATATTCCCCGGTTTGTATGGTGAGTATGTTTTGAATATTACGACAGAGGACGGAACATTGATTTTCAGTAAGCCATACGGTACTTTATTTGAGGAGTGGCAGGATTCTGACATGGTAAATGAGGGGCCCAGGGTTTTTCAGGAAACACGCTTCATTCCCTTTCCAAGGCAAGCAGTGGATATTGAGATATATACCCGCCGGTCAGATACCAAACTTGTCAAAATCTGGGAATTTCATTTTGATCCGCAAAAAAACTGGTACAGGAGAGACTATCCGGTGCCACCGGCATCAGAGCTGATATCCGGAGCAGATAACATCCGGGAGCAGGTGGATGTTGCCATTGTTGCTGAAGGATATACGGCAGACGAAATGGATGATTTTGAACAGGATGCCGCCGCATTTGTAAAGGAGTTCTTAGAAACACCGCCATTTGATCAGCATAAAGAGGATTTTAGTTTCAGGATAGTCAAGGCAGTTTCAGAGGAAAGCGGATGTGATTTGCCGGGAATAAATATCTGGAAAAACAGCATAGCTGATGCCCGGTTTTATACCCTGGGAAGTGAAAGATACCTGACCACCCTGGCGTATCACAATTTGATGGATATTGTATCCACCGTGCCGCATGATCAGGTGGTTTTGCTTGTGAATACAGAAAAATACGGTGGTGGTGGAATATTCAACCACTTTTCTGTAGTCAGCGCTGATCACAGTCTGTCAAAGCAAGTACTTGCCCATGAATTCGGACATGCTTTTGGCGGTCTGGCTGATGAGTATTATACTTCTTCCACGGCTTATGTCAGACATCCTGATACCGGCTATGAATGGCATCACCCAAATGTCACCACACTGGTGAATTTTGATTCAAAATGGAAGCATATGGTGCATGATACTGTACCAATTCCAACCCCGGATATCAGAGAATATGACAATACAGTAGGGGCCTTTGAAGGTGGAAGATATTTAGAGAAAGGTGTGTACAGGCCGTACCGCGATTGCAAAATGAGATCAATTCAGGCTGAATTTTGCCCGGTTTGTCAGTCTGTTTTGACCGATATCATTGATTATTATTCCGGCAGGTAAACAGAATTCCTCTATTTCAGCGAAATACATTAAAATTTCAGATGTTTTACTGAGCGTCCCTGATTGATGAGTTCCCGCATTGAATCAATGGCAATTTGCAGATGGTCTTTAACAAAATTCTCAGTGACAGATTGATCGCTTTCGCCCGTTTTGATACCTGTTGAAATCATTGGCTGGTCTGAAACCAAAAGCAAAGCACCTGAGGGAATTCCATTGGCAAAACCTGTAATAAAAATCGTTGCTGTTTCCATATCAATGGCCATGGCCCGTGTTTTTCTCAGGTATTTTTTGAAACGTTCATCATATTCCCATACCCGGCGGTTTGTGGTTTGTACAGTACCAGTCCAGTAGTCCCGTTTATGGTCACGAATGGTTGATGAAATTGCACGCTGCAGGCTAAATGCCGGCAATGCCGGTACTTCCGGGGGTAAATAATCATCTGAAGTACCATCGCCACGAATGGCAGCAATTGGTAAAATCAAATCACCCAGGGCATTTTTCTTTTTTAACCCTCCGCATTTTCCAAGAAACAAAACAGCCTCGGGATGTACGGCTGACAATAAATCCATGATGGTTGCAGCATTGGGACTTCCCATGCCAAAGTTGATGATGGATATACCATTGGCAGTAGCCGTAGGCATATTGGCATCCAGTCCATTTACCGGAACATCGAACCATTCGGAAAACAAATCAACATAATGCTGAAAATTTGTCAGCAATATATGATCCCCAAATTCATCCAAAGATGTTCCGGTGTATCTGGGCAACCAATTCTCAACAATTTCCTGTTTAGTTTTCATCGGCTAAAATTGTTTACATTTGTGCAAAGTTAATAAATGCAAGCATTAAATCTGCCATATTATGAGTTCAGAATGGAAAATCGTGATGGAAAAACCATGATTTTCGATGAAATACGCAGGAAATTTCTTGTTTGTACACCGGAAGAGTGGGTGAGACAGAACCTGATCAAGTATTTTATTCAGGAAAAAAAAATACCGGCAGGCATGATAGCTCTGGAAAAAGAAATACGGGTTCATGGTATTCAGCGCCGCTATGATGCTATGGTTCATACCAAAAATGGTCTGCCCCTGATGCTTGTGGAATGCAAAGCCCCGGGAATCACCATCAAACAGGAAGTTTTTCAGCAGATTGCAGAATACAACATTGCCTTTGCTGTACCCTACCTTTTTGTAAGCAACGGGCTCAGACATTATGTGTGCCATATAAATCCGGAGAACAGAGAAATAAATTTTCTCAAAGAATTGCCTGCTTATGAAAAGCTGTAAACAGACTTTCTGAAAACAATTTGATTTTCCTTATTACGAATTTTTACTTTGCCATACCTGTATATTCAGGCCTAAGTGAGTTCCTGCTTAAAATTAAAGTTGGATGCCGGCTGGATTTGCTCAGACTGCATCAAACGTTTACTGATGGTTTTAACACGATTGGATGATGGTTTCGTGAAACTCAGGTCAATAAGAAACCGATAAAATCCGGCTTTTCTCAATTTACTATGGTATTGCGTCAAACTCACCGGATTTTCCGGCACTATGTGGCTTATTCCGTCTTTCCTGAAGTTCAGAAATACCTCACCGGTGCGTTCAGTAAAGCGGTCACCTGTTTTTACCGGCATCCGGGAAATAAACAGGCGCGGATGAAAATACAGAGGAACAATACCACTTCTGTCATTGCCTCTGACAAGATTGGTAAAATCATTTTCCAGTGGCCTGATATAATCATCTATACCTTGCTCTTTCAGTGCAAAAATTGCTGCATCACTGAAAGAGTAAACATATTCACTTGCAATGATATGCGTGCCCGGATGACATAACAACTTCTGGGACAGATGATTGATGGCAATGCTTTCAAGTCCTGATGTAAATGCCTGATGACACAGATTTTTGTAAAATTCAAGCTGGTCTTCAGGAATGAATTCCGGCAATTCTATGATGATTTTATGTTTAAATTTCTGAACCAGAGGAGCATCAAACTTAAACTCCTGCCATTGCTTCCGGCTGAGATTGATGAAAAGATATTCCAGTTCCCGCAGGTCGGTTTTTGGCAAGCATGCAAGAGCATCAATTCTGTAGCTCAGGCGGGTTTTGTGTTTTCCCGGTATAAGCTTGTGGCTCAGTTTTTTGATTGTCTTTTGTTTTTGCTTTTGAGGCATTTCTTCTTTGATGTCCGGCAGATTTTGGTCAAATCGGTTCGGAAATTTTTTTAACGGAATATCAGAAAGGTATATTTCGTCTCCGGATCTGACCTGTGCAGGCACATTGAAGACTGTATAATAAGCATCCACTTTTTCAAAAGATTTGATTTTGAATGTGGAGTGCTCGCTTTTTCCGGGGCTGAACACCCGCAGACGGCTGTTCTTCACCAGTTCCACATCAGAGTGAAAGCTGAAATGGTCATTTACTGCGACATCAATTCTGCCAAGAAACTTTCCTGTTGCCGGTGCCTGTGTAATGGCCCGGCTTACATCCCCACCCATAAAATACTCTGTTTTTTCCCGTCCAAGGTCGCTGTCGAGCATTGATTTTGCTTCGGGTATCCTGTTGTGGTCATCCAGTGCAAGGCGATAGGCTTTGCCCACACGATAGACATATTCTGCAGGTTTCATCCTGCCTTCAATTTTCAGTGATTTAACCCCCAGGCGTGCAAATACCGGTATATGACTGATGAGTTCATTGTCTTTCAGGGAAAACAGAAAACCTTTTTCTTTTCCTTCGTAAATTCTGCGACAAGGCTGTTTACACTGTCCACGGTTTGCACTCATGCCTCCCAGGTAGGAACTGAAAAGACACATGCCTGAAAAACTGTAACACAATGCCCCGTGAACAAAGATTTCAATTTCGGCACCACCCGTATGACAGATTTTTTCAAGCTCTTCATTTCTGAGTTCTCTGGCCATGATCACACGCTCTATACCTGCTTTTGCAGCAAACAGGCTCCCGATGCTGTTGTGAAAAGCCATTTGAGTAGAGGCATGTAAGCTGAGTGAGGGGAAGAATTTTTTTGCCAGATGATACACTGCCCAATCCTGGATAATGATTGCATCGGGTTGTATTTGTTCCATTTGAAACAATGCATCCAGCAATTCAGTGATTTCAGCATTTTTGATGACAGTATTTAAGGTAATATAGACACGCACATTTTGCTGATGAGCAAGCTTGACCATCAGTTTTAGCTGAGCAGGGGTAAAGTTGTTGGCTCTTTTTCTGGCGTTAAAATGTTTTCCGCCCAGATATACAGCATCAGCCCCGGCTTCCAGTGCAGCGTGAAAAGCTTCAATATTACCGGCCGGAAGCAGTAATTCAGGTTTGTTTGTTTGATTTGAACTCATAGCACTGCAAACTTACAAAAAAAGTATTTGCCCGGCAGGCTTGTGATTTCTCATTTTTGCCGCTCATTCAATACGGTAAAACGATGTACTTTTTGCTTGCCAAGATTGTCAGTGAGAATGAGGTGATGTTTTCCCGGACCCGGGCTCAGACTGATTTGATGATGGTATTTTGTAGAAGCCAGGTATTCATCATCCACATACCAGTAAATGGTAGCATTTTTATCATGATGAGCTGCTTCGAAGACAACTTCCTGTTGTATTCCGTCCAGGTCAGTAGGTAAATATATTTCAGCAAAATCATCAGGATAAATAATTTCCATATAGTTGCCTGAATGCTCAGGATTGCAATCCGGATGCCAGGGTGGGGTGCCATGGTATTCCGGATGCTTTTTGCGGTAATACCATTCCATAGCCGGAGGCAGGACAAATACAGCTTGATGCTGCATTTTGTCGATAGGATAGCATTGCGCGCTGACTTGTTTTGTTCCTGTTTCATCCAGATGAATCAGCCGGTGCCAGGGGCATTGTGGATAATGATAAGCAGCTTCCGGGAGCCAAACACTGTCGGTATCCGGACAGACATTGCCTGCCAGGTATCCGCTTTTCCGGCAAACAGGCATTTTTATCATGGCATCAAAAGGTTTTTTAAACCACTGGCTGTATGCCGGAAGAAAATCAAAGATGTCGAACAGGACAGGTGCTGCTGTTTGCAATCCGACCAATCCGGGCCGGCCTTCTCCGTCGGCGTTACCAACCCATACAGCTACGGTAAATTCAGGTGTCACACCAATAGCCCAGGCATCCCGGAAACCATAACTTGTACCTGTTTTCCAGGCGATGGCCTGTTCAGAATTAAAATGCCGCCAGTTGCCTTTGCCATCCGGACGTTTCACATCTTTCATGGCCTCAAATGTGTACCATATCCCCGCAGCATCAAGCCGTGCACGGGATTGATAGAAAGGCGTAAGGGTTGCTGGTGCAGCTTTCAGATATGTCAGCGGGCGAATATCTTCGGATTTGTACCGGGCATTGTACTCCTGATAATGCATAAGCCGACGACCCATAGAAGCATATGCAGCACACAGCTCATCCAGTCGGCCTTCCGCACCACCCAGAATGAGAGACAGGCCATAATCACCTGCACTGCGGTCAACTGAGCTGATGCGCATTTGCCGCAGGTCTTCTGCAAAAACAGGCACTCCATGTTGTTTGAGTAAATGAACTGCGGGTACATTCAGGGAACGTACGATACAACGGGATGCGGGAACAGCCCCGTCATGTCCCAGCATAAAATTTTCAGGCTCATAAGAACCAAACTGCACCGGGTAATCCGGCACAAGACTGTTGGGAGTAATTTCACCCTTCGAGAGCATGTGTGCATACAAAAAGGGTTTTAAAATACTACCGGTACTTCTTCTGGCAGAAGGCATATCAACAAAACCATTTTTTCCTTTCCCCTCATACAATCCTGTATTTCCAATATATGCCAGAACTTCACCACTTTTGGTTTCTGCGATAATTGCTGCCATATTGTGGATGCCGTTTTTCCGGAAACTCCTGTAGTGCCTGTTGGTAATTTCCATGCATCCCTCCTGATAAGCTGAATTAATGTGTGTGTGAAAAATATGCCGGTCAGGATGAAGTCTTTTTAATTTATGCAGAAGGTGGATGTTTTTATTTGGAAAAGCTTGTAATGCATCCGGGATTTCTTCTGCCATAGCCAGTTGCCAGGTTTCCTTGTCAATGATATCCTTATTATACAGCCGGGTAAGCAGCCGGTTTCGTTTCTGTTTTAACTGCTGTCTGTTTTTGTTCAAATGGATAGAAGCCGGAGCGTTAGGCAAAACAGCCAGCAATGCAGATTCCGCCCATGTCAGATCTGAGGGTTGTCTGCCAAAGTACCGCCAGGCTGCTGCTTTCAGGCCAACGGTGTTTCCGCCAAAAGGTGCATTGCCGGCATACATTTTTAGAATTTCATCCTTGGAATGTCTGAACTCAAGTTTTTGCGCAAGCAGGATTTCTATGCTTTTATTTTTTATATTTCTCTTGTCAGCATCCCGCAACATCCGCATCACCTGCATACTGATGGTGCTTCCGCCACTGACAATGCTGCCTTCACTGACATTTTGCAAAACAGCCCTGCCCATGGCAAGAATATCAATGCCACGGTGTTTCATAAACCGTTTGTCTTCAAAGGTGAGCAGGCAGATTTTGTATTTTTCCGGAATACTGTCGTTTTCACCCTGAGGGAGGCGCCATTGTCCATCAGAAGCAATTTGTGCTGCCAAAAGCTTATTTCCGGCATCATACAAGACAGATGCTGATGGTTTATCAAGGCTTTTCATAGGTATAGAAAGCCAGATCCCGGTCAGCAGGAGCAAGCTTCCTGCAGCCATTAAAATGGTGTATAGAAATCGCGGTTTCATACGCTGTAAAGTTAATAAAATGCCTGATGATGACAGAGGCTGACAAGTGTGAAAATTTTCATTACTATTCAATACCCAAAATTCTCCCTGGTTTATACAAAGCTGATATTGCAGCGTGGCGAAGCCGGATTATCCTGCCTGCCTGTGCTTTGAGGTTTTGTCCCGTCAGGCAGAGTGACAGGAGAAACTCCTGCCTGCGGGTATCAAAACCCATAGCACAGGCAGGCAGATAGCAGGCGCAGACACTGATTATTGGTTAAGAAAAAGAAAACTCCTTACGCTGCCCAAAAAAAGACCATCAAAAAGAATCAAAATGACAAAAAGCAGGACTAAAAAACATAAGTTTATTATCTTTGACGGGAAATGGAAAAGCGAAAACTCACAAAGACTGAATGGGGCATGATCATCGTCGCTGTAGTGCTGGTGGTGTTGATTGCCTTATCCTGGGACCGGGTGAGTAGTCGCATTGAACAAGTGTGGAAAGTATATACAGAAACCGGAGAATAGATATGAAGAGAGCTGATTTGTTAGTTGTTTTGGGAGTAATTGCGGTTTTTGCACCGTTTTTTTTGTCAGAAGCTGTGTATGATTTTTATATCACATTTAACAAAGAACACGGCTTGCTGATGAGTTTTATCAAATTTGCCCTGCTGGCAACTTTTGGTGAAAGCCTGGGCCTGCGCATAAAAAAAGGCGTATATTATGAAAAAGGTTTCGGGCTGATACCCCGTGCCATTGTCTGGGGACTGATTGGTGTGGTGATAAAAATTGCTTTCATTATTTTCACACATGGCACACTTGCTTTTTTGGAGTATGTGGGAATGGAAGATGCCGCAGCAGTCTATACGGCAGGTTTTACCGGAGGGAAACTGCTGGTGGCATTTTGTATTTCAGCCTTTATGAACCTGATATTTGCTCCGGTATTTATGACATTTCACAAAATTACCGATACCCATATTGTGGCAAATGGAGGAAGCCTGCGTGGTTTTTTCACACCCATAAATTATCACCGGATTTTCACTGAGCTCAACTGGAGTGTTCAGTGGAATTTTGTATTTAAAAAAACCATTCCGTTTTTCTGGATCCCGGCTCACACCATTACCTTTTTGTTGCCGGCCGAATGGCAGGTATTATTCGCAGCCATACTCGGCATTGTGCTGGGGGTTTTGTTATCGGTGGCAAGTATAATGGGACGAAAAACATAAGAAGATATGAGGATAATTGCAGACAGCGGATCAACAAAAACCAACTGGTACATACTCACTGATGAGGGTGAGGTGGTACAATTTGAATCCAAAGGCCTGAATCCTTACATTGTACGTACCGGCACAGTTTACAAGGAAATTAAGAGCAATTTCCCAAAGAAAAAGTTTTCACCACTGCAAGTGAAGGAACTGTACTTTTATGGTTCCGGTTGTTCGGGTTCTGTTCAGAAAGAGCGCATTTTTGCCGGACTGGAGCGGTATTTTCCGGCTACCATCATTCATGTTTTTCATGACTTGCTTGGGGCTGCCCGCTCCTTGTGGGGACAAGAATACGGTTTGGTAGCCATTTTGGGAACCGGCTCCAGCACTGCACTGTATGACGGAAGAAATGTGAGTGAGCAGGTGCCATCACTAGGCTATATCCTTGGTGATGAGGGGAGCGGTGCTTATCTGGGCAAGCGTTTGCTAAAAGCCTATCTGGAAAACGAATTGCCTATACCATTGTCCAAAAAGTTTAACAAAGCCTACAAACTTGATTTAAGTGGTTTTCTGGAGCATGTTTATAAAGATGAGTATCCGAACAGATTTTTGGGTCAGATGACCTATTTCATCAGGGACAACCTGGAACATCCCTACATGCGGCAGCTTGTAGAGAAAGCTTTTGATGCCTTTTTTGAGCATCAGATACTGAAACATCAGCATTTTTTGCATTATAAGCTTCGTTGTGCCGGTTCTGTGGCATGGCAGTTCAGTGAAATTCTGGAGGTATCTGCTGAAAAAGCAGGCATTGATATCGATAAAATCGTATCCGATCCTTTACCCGGACTGATTGAATACCACAATACGTTTTTGGAGTTGTAATCTTACAAGCCATCAAAAAAACGAAGCAAAATATTGCTGTTTTTTGTTTGCTATCGATAAAATATTTATATATTTATTGCCCAAAATAAACTTATAAATGATTTGGCATACCAACTTGACTGTTACAATTTAAAATTTTGATGTTTACGGGATACATTAAGATGATGATACATATAAAAAACCTCCAAAATGGAGGTTGGTATGCCTATGTCATGGCTTGTGAATTGCATTCTGTTTTACAGTTCATACATAATTCTCTGTTTCAGTTTATCTTTATGTCCTTACAATTTGCAGAATGGAGGATGTCTACACAAAAGCCGATAAGTATGTACAAAGTATAGCCACAGATTTACTCATTTAAAAAAAATATATGAAAAAAATCATTCTACCAATTTTGCTAATGCTGATTCTGCCTGTTTCAAATGTTGTGCAGGGGCAGGTGATGAGACAAGAAGTTACAACAGGAGAAGGCCTGCCATCCTTTTTTCCCTACCTGGGCTTAGAGTATTCACGCGCCAAAGTTATCAGATCTGATGTTTACCTTCGGTTTGCAATGGGTGCTCATTATTATTACAATGATAACTGGACATTTTTTGCTGATTATGGAATAGACTTTGTAGAGCCCAAGAAAGATTTCGCCAGCCGCAGGCAGAACCTCAGACTAGGGGCTTCGAATATGCTGGCCGGCGGCCTCAAAACAGAAGATGTTGATGAGCACTACGAGAAGAGCAAGTTTAGGGGTCTGAATGTAAAGGGCGGCCTGGATTATCGTGTTGATTTGCTTTCAAAACACGCAAGTTCCGCTCGTTATGATAATGATATGTTTGGTATTCCTATGCAATCATTCGGTATCACTTCCTTTTTCATCGGTCTTGAATTCATGCACAGAAAGATGACAAATTATCCGGACTACAACTTTTTCCGTAGTTTTACCATAAATAAAAGAGGATGGAATCAACATCTTTCAGTAGACCTGACATTTTTCAGCTTTTCGAATAAAACAAATTTCCGGATTTATAATGATTTTAGATGTCATATTGGTGATTCTCCGGATTATGAAATCAAAAAACTTATTGGAAATGAATTTGACACAATGTATGAATTGCGAAGAACAGGAATTCGCCTGGGGTACTATTTTACCAGGTTTAAATCAAGAGGCTCTTCCCATCGTATAGGATTTGAAGTAGGCTATCATCCATTCATTGAAAAGAAATATACCATTGAGGATATGCCCATGGGATCATACATAAACATTCATTACACCAGTGTCTTGCCTTTATTTTAAAAGCAAAAAAAATCAAAAATTATGAAAACTATTATCTATCTTATCATATCAAGCGTATTATTTACTTCATGTGCAACAATTTTCACAAGAGCGGAAAGCAGTGTCAGCGTACGGTCAAATCCGGAGGATGCTACTGTTTACAAGGATTCTACAGAAATCGGAACCACATCCCTGCATTATCAACTGGACAGAGGGGAAAGCCATGTTCTCAGAGTAGAAAAAGACGGATACATGCCGGAATACATATGTTTTTATACAAACCAGGCTAACAAAGGAGCTTTATTCAATGCCCTGAACCTGGGATGGTTTTACAACTTTGACATCAGGCACGGAGAGGGGGCAAAATGGGCAGATGCTGCTCAAGAGGTGGAATTATATAAAGAGCCTGATTCAGTGAGCAACACCCAAAGTGTGTATTTTAATAAACTCAAATTTGACATCCCCGATGAGGATACCCTTTTTGCAATGCGCATGGAGGGAAAAGTCATGGATTTGTACACGTGGGGAACAGAAGAAGACGAAGAAGAAGAAGTATCCGAAGCAATAGAAGAATATGAAGGTCCCATGAAATGGCGAAATGACGATGACAACGAATTTGCTGCAACAGTAAATGATGTCCTGAGGGAGTATGGTTATAATGTTCCCGAAGAAAATGATGATAACATGTTTTCCATTTCAAATGTGGATTATTTTCTTTCAGGAAAAATTTCGCGTCTGTACTCCGAAATGGACATGGAATTCTCTTTTTCCGAAGGCAATCCGGTCAGTCTCAGAATACACATGGATATCGAATGGGTACTTACCAATGCGCTTCAGGATACCGTTGAGACTTACCCGGTGAGCATTGAACGTGTATACTGGATGGACCCCGGAACACATTTATATGAAGACTACGATATCAGTCATGATCACCTTCAAAAAGCCGTGTATGAAATGCTGAACCAGTCATCCTTTGTGGAAAATGTATCCACTGAGCTGGATAAATCCATTATGAACACAAAATATGATGAGCCGCTTGCACTTCTGAAAGGTATGCCTGCTGACCAACTATCCGATGCTGTAAAATCCGTTGTCACGATTACCACAGGGGAAGGCCATGGCAGTGGTTGCATTGTATCAACCGACGGATACATTCTCACAAATTACCATGTGATACATGGTGCAGATTCTCTTGAAGTACGATTGGCCAACGATTCTGTATTTCCGGCCGATGTGGTCCGTACATCAGAAGCTTTTGATCTGGCCCTGGTTAAAATTGAGGAGTCAGACCTGCCGGGATTTGTTTTGGATTCCACCAGGATTTCTAGTTATGGTCAGGATGTATATTCCATTGGCACGGGTGTCGATGTTGCCCTCGGCCAGACTCTGAGTAAAGGAATCATTAGTGGTAAACGGCAAATTGGCCCTTCTGAATACCTGCAAACCGATGTAAGTATCAATCCGGGATCCAGTGGTGGAGCCCTGGTGAATGCCGATGGTCAGTTGTTGGGAATTGTCAGCGCTAAAATGATGGGCGTGGGCATCGAGGGTGTCGGCTTTGCCATTCCGGTAAAAACAGTGATAAAAAGCCTGAACCTGGATTAACAATGTGCAGCTCTCGCTAAAAAAATTAAGGATGGCGCCGGTATAGAGGTCCACTTAACATTAGTAGAGATGCAAAGCTGTGCGTCTCTACTATATTCCAGCCCGCCAGGGGCTCTCATAAGCAACAAGCTGGCCGGAAAACCTCCGACTAAAATTTACGATAAGGCCTTTCGTATATCGCTAATAGCAACTTAAGTTTTGTCACCCACCTGGTGAAAAAGCGGTAGCTCCGGGCTTCCCAATCACCACATCAGCCTTGATTTCAGGAGCATACAAGAAAGCGGGGTAATAAAAAGAAGGTTTT
>JBKGYK010000037.1:0-30092 GCA_046546095.1 Bacteroidales bacterium | reverse complement strand
TTGCCTGACGCCTGCCTGTCGGCAGACAGGGCAGTCAGGAATCGGCAGACAGGGCAGTCAGGAACCGGCTGGCAGGCCATTAGCCTGAGCTCAAACTGTGATTGGTAAGCATGGTTATAACAAATCAGCCAAGCCTTATTCTACCTCCCAGTCGAAACCGTCTTTGCGGTCTCTTACAATGATGCCGGCAGATTTGAGTTCATCGCGTATTTTATCTGAAGTGGCAAAATCCTTGTTTTTCTTGCTCTGCAAACGAATTTCCAGAAGTAAATCAACCACGGGTTTCAATATGTCGCTGTTGCTGCTGCCTTCTTCCTTAAGCTCCAGCCCCAGAATATCCGAAGCAAAGATGTCAAAAATGGCTTTCAGTTTTCCTTTGTCTTCTTCGGAAATACGATCGCTGCCATTCTGTATGTTACCGATCAATGTGGCAGCCTCAAACAAATGTGAAATAACAACCGGCGTGTTCATATCATCGGACAGAGCAGCTTCACACTTGTTATCTATGTCTTCGGGCTTAAAACTGCTTTCATCAGATGTCTGTAGTTTATCAATCTGATGGTAAGCACGAACCAGCCGTTTGAATCCTTTTTCAGCAGCCTTCAGGGCCTCATTGGAAAAATCCAGTGTGCCACGGTAATGAGCCTGCAGGATAAAAAATCGAATGGTCATCGGGCTGTATGCCTGCTTCAGAAGTTTGTGATCTCCGCTAAACAATTCATCAAGGGTAATGAAATTACCCAGTGACTTGCCCATCTTCTGACCATTGATGGTAATCAGATTATTGTGCATCCAATAGCGCACGGATTCTTTTCCCTGAGCTGCGGTTGACTGAGCAATCTCACATTCATGATGCGGAAATAACAGGTCCATGCCACCTCCATGAATGTCAAACTCATCACCCAGATATTTTGTGCTCATTACCGAACATTCAAGATGCCATCCCGGAAAACCTGTGCTCCAGGGAGAATCCCAGCGCATGATGTGCTGCGGACTTGCTTTTTTCCACAAGGCAAAGTCCATGGGATTACGTTTCTCCGACTGACCGTCAAGCTGGCGTGTATTTGATTGCAGATCTTCAACTTTCCGACCGCTCAGTTTTCCATAATCATGTTCTTCTGCATATTTCTGTACATCAAAATACACGGATCCTTCTGCCTCATATCCATATCCGCTGTCCAGAATTTCCTGTACCATTTTGATCTGTTCAGGAATATGACCTGAGGCCTGAGGCTCAATGTCCGGACGACGAACATTCAGGGCATCCATGTTTTTATGATAACGGCGCATATAATGAAATACGATTTCCATGGGCTCCAGGGATTCCAGCCTGGCTTTTTTGGCTATTTTGTCTTCACCTTCATCGGCATCATTCTCCAGATGCCCCACATCAGTTATGTTCCTGACATAACGTACCTTGTATCCGGCATGCTGAAGATAACGGTACAATACATCAAATGTGATTCCCGGACGGGCATGACCCAGGTGGGCATCTCCATAAACAGTAGGACCGCACACGTATAGACCCACAGCAGGTGGGTTCAGGGGTTTGAATATCTCCTTTTTCCGGCTCAGTGTATTGTATATCTTGAATTCCATAATCCTTGATTTACTGACAGAATTAAAGTTTTATTAAAATAAGTTTCGGATAATTCCGTTATTTTTGACAATTTACAAAGTTAATACTTATAATATGTAAGTGAAATGAAAAACATGAAATACCCAAAATTTTATTGGCTTCTGATTGGTTTTCTCTTCTTTTTTGGTGCCTGCAACAACGGAAAGGATTCCCCGGGGGAAAAGCAAGATGCAAAATTTGTCTTCTATTTTATCGCTGACGGGATGTCAGACCAACATGTAAAGCTTACTGAAGCTTTCCTGCATGCATCAGATGATCAGGGAGTGGGGTTTGAAAAACTGGCCTTTGATACTTTGCCTGTTTACGGCACATCAACTACTCATGCACACAACAGACTGATTACAGGTTCCGCTGCAGCCGGTACTGCCCTTGCCACAGGACACAAAACAAATATCAATACCATTGCCATGCATCCTGAGGACGGAGAGGCTCTGCAAAGTATTGCCGGTGTCTTTAAAGAGGATGGAAAAAAAGTTGGTATCATTTCTTCTGTCAGCATTGACCATGCCACACCTGCCGTTTTCTATGCCAATCAGCAGCAGCGTAGTGAGTATTTTGAAATAGGACGGCAATTGCCGGAAAGCGGTTTTGACTTTTTCGGTGGCGGTGGGTTCAAAATCCCGCAGCAGGACAGCATTGATCTTTATGAGCTGGCAGCAGAAAAGAATTATCAGGTGCTGAGAAAAGAAAATCAGATAAATGATATGGAGAAAGGCAGAAATGTCCTGCTTGTCAATCCCGTGCTTGGCAGAGATGCGGAAATGCCTTATGCCATTGACAGAAAATATGAGGGAGGATTGTCTCTGGCCAGGATAACAGAAAAAGCCATTGAGCATCTGTATTCCGATGCGGGATTCTTTATCATGATTGAAGGTGGAAAAATTGACTGGGCTGCCCACGCCAAAGATGCCGCTACCATCGTAAGAGAAATGATCGACTTTGACAAATCTGTGCAACAGGCACTGAATTTTTATCTGGAGCATCCTGATGAAACACTTATTGTGGTTACTTCTGATCACGAAACCGGTGGTCTGGCCCTCGGCAATGATGAAATGCACTATGAAAGCAATTTCGGTTTGTTGAAAAACCAGCGGATGTCTGCAGAGCGCGTTTCAAAACTCTTGCATCAGGAACAAATCAAGCATGAGGATTTGCCTGAAATTTTTGGAATTGAAGATTTTAGTGATGAAGAACAGGAAATGATAAACACAGCGGCTCAAATTGAAGGCTGGTCATCTGATATTCTCTACGGTGGCTATGCTCCGCTGCCTGTGACTTTTACAAGAATTCTCAACAAACGTGCCGGAGTGGGTTTTACAAGCTGGAGCCATACCGCTGGTTCTGTGCCCGTATTTGCAATTGGAGCAGGGGCTGAAGAGTTCTCCGGACAAATGGATAATACAGATATCCCGAAACGATTACTCAATGCTGCAGGGCTTTCATTTTGAATCACTGAAATCTGCAAAAGCATACTCCCAAAAACCTCTGCGCTATATATCATAAAACTGTTTGCTTTTTATTACTTTTGTTGAAAATATTCTGATATGAGCTTTACATTGGTTGGGAAGGACGAGAATACCGGCGCACGGGCCGGTGTGTTGCAAACAAGCCATGGGGAGGTACAGACACCCATTTTTATGCCGGTTGGAACGGTGGGATCTGTCAAAGGCGTGGATTTTTCTCATCTTGAAGATGATATCAAAGCTCAGATTATCCTCGGAAATACTTATCATCTGTATCTCAGGCCGGGAACAAACATCATAGAACAGGCCGGTGGATTGCACAAATTCAATTCCTGGAATAAACCCATCCTGACGGACAGTGGTGGGTATCAGGTGTTTTCTTTGGCAGAAAACAGAAAGCTTACCGAAGAAGGTGCTGTTTTCAAATCTCATATTGATGGTTCAAAACATTTATTTACCCCGGAAAATGTCGTGGATATTCAACGGATTATAGGTTCGGATATCATGATGGCTCTTGATGAATGTACTCCCTATCCCTGTGATTACGATTATGCAAAAAATTCAATGCTGCTAACACACAGATGGCTGAAGCGCGGATTTGAACATTACAAAAAAACCGAAGGTAAATATGGCTATCATCAACATTATTTCCCCATTGTGCAAGGCAGTGTTTATGATGACCTGAGAAAAGAATCAGCAGAATATATTGCATCTTTTGATGCAGCAGGATATGCCATCGGCGGTTTGTCTGTTGGAGAGCCCCATCACATGATGTATGATTCAATAGAGGTAGTGAATAAAATTCTGCCCGCTGAAAAACCCAGATACCTCATGGGTGTCGGCACACCGGAAAATATCATTGAAGGCATTGCCCGGGGAGTGGATATGTTTGATTGTGTTATGCCAACTAGAAACGGCAGAAATGGCATGTTGTTTACTTCTAACGGAATCATCAACATCAAAAACAAAAAGTGGGCGGATGATTTCTCTCCCATTGACCCGGAAGGAACTTCCAAAGTGGATAAAAGATACTCTAAAGCTTATCTCAGGCATCTTGTTCAGGCCGGAGAATTGCTTGGAGGGCAGATTGCCAGCATCCACAACCTCGCATTTTATCTGAATCTTGTGAAAACTGCAAGACAGAAAATCATCGATAAGGAATTTGAAAAATGGAAAAATCAGATTGTCCCGAAACTAAAACAACGGCTGTAAGTGAAAATAATTGACCGGTATATCATCAAAAAATTTCTGAGCACCTACTTCTTTGCTATCGCATTGATTGTAGGAATTGCCGTGGTGTTTGATGCCTCTGAGAAAATCGATGATTTCATCGATACAGAAGCACCACTGAAGGCTGTCCTTTTTGATTATTACCTGAATTTTATTCCTTACTTTGCAAATCTGTTCTCCAGTCTTTTTGTTTTTATCGCTGTGATATTCTTTACCTCAAAAATGGCCTATTCCAGCGAAATCATTGCAATCCTGAGTTCAGGCATGAGCTTTAAGAGATTGCTTTATCCTTATTTTATCGGAGCACTGATCATTACGGCATTTAATTTTACACTTGGCTATTACATCATTCCCGAGTCAAACAAAGCAAGGCTTGAATTTCAGAGTATGTACCTGAAAGGACAGAGCCAGTCAGGAGAATCACAGGTTCACAAACAGATTGAGCCGGGGGTGTATGTTTATATGGAAAATTTCAATCTCAAAAGAGCACATGGCTATGTATTTACCATGGAAACTTTCGATGGCAATGAACTCCGCTCGTCTTTATATGCCAATCGTATCCTGTGGGACAGCGTGGCATCGGAGTGGACAATTGAAAACTATATCATCAGACATTTTGAGGAGAATAGCCATAGAATTGAAACCGGCAGCCGGAAAGATACGGCAATAAAGGTTACACCGGAAGATTTTACCAAAGAAAATGAGCTGGTTTCTTCCATGACACATAATGAGCTGGACGATTATATTGAACAGCAACAACTCCGTGGAACCTCTGCGATAACAGAATCACTGCTGGAAAAACACAAACGCGTGGCTTTCCCTTTTTCAACATTTGTCCTTACCCTGATGGGGGTTATACTATCATCAAAGAAAGTCAGGGGTGGTATTGGATTGCAAATCGGACTTGGCATTCTGCTGAGCTTTACCTACATTCTGTTTATGAAATTTTCGGATACATTTGCACTCAGCGGTGTTGTGTCTCCTATAGTGGCTGTCTGGATACCCAACATCATCTATACAGGAATTGCCCTGGCCCTTGTGCCAATGTCACCCAAATAAACTGCCGTTTCCTGAGAATTGAAACATGACAGGTAAAACATACTCCTTTATCTCTTTCATTAGAGAGCAAGTCTCATATAATCAGAAGCATATGCATCAAGTTGTAAATAGTTTGCCTGTTTTATGCCGCACTTGAATTAATTGTTTTAATTTAGCATTCTAATTTGAAACAAAAACTATGTATCATGGGAGAAAATGACAAAACCAAAGACTTGCTTCAGCGCCGGCTCGACGCACAAAAAGGCGGCGGAGATCAGGCTATAAAAAAGCAGGTTGCCATGGGAAAGCTTACTGCCCGGGAGAGAATTACCAACCTTGTTGATAACGATTCTTTCCAGGAATATGACCTCTTTGTTGAACATGATGCCCGGGAATTCGGGATGGATAAAAAAATGCTTGCCGGTGATGGGGTCATCATTGGTATCGGTACAATTTATGGTAACCCTGTCTGTATTTTTGCACAGGATTTTACTGTAGCAGGCGGGTCACTTGGATTGATGCATGCCAGAAAGATTACCAAAATCATGGATCATGCTCTCAAAATGAGAGTTCCGCTGATTGGAATCAATGACTCTGGTGGCGCACGTATTCAGGAAGGTGTGAATTCTCTTGCCGGTTACGGTGAAATATTTTTCAGAAATACCCAGGCCAGTGGTGTAATTCCGCAGATATCTGTAATCCTTGGTCCTTGTGCAGGTGGTGCTGTTTATTCCCCCGCACTCACCGATTTTGTGTTTACTGTGGATAAAATCTCAAAAATGTTTATCACAGGCCCCGGTGTTATCAAAACTGTGCTGGGAGAAGAGATTTCTATGGAGGAGCTTGGTGGTGCCAAGGTGCAATCCACAATCACCGGGAATGTGCATTTTTATGCTGAAAGCGAGGAAGAGTGTTTTGAGCAGATTAAAGAACTCTGCACCTTTATTCCCTGGAACAACAAGCAGAAAGCAAAGGTATTCCCCGCAAAACCACCCAAGAAAAAGTATAAAATCGACAATATTGTTCCTCTGGATCCGCGTGAACCCTACGATATGACGGATATGCTGAAAGCTCTGGTTGATGATTCTGATTTCTTTGAAATTCAGAAAAGCTGGGCCAAAAACATCATCATCGGGTTTGGTCGTATTGACGGGGAAACTGTGGGCTTTGTTGCCAACCAGCCAAACTATCTTGCCGGTGTGCTTGATGTTGATTCATCAGATAAGGCCGCCAGGTTTATCCGTTACTGCGATGCATTTAATATCCCGCTGGTAACCCTGGTTGACCTCCCGGGCTATCTGCCCGGCGCAGATCAGGAACATGCCGGAGTAATCAGACATGGTGCCAAAGTATTGTATGCCTATTCTGAGGCCTCGGTACCAAAAATTACGGTAATATTCAGAAAAGCCTATGGCGGTGGATACATTGCCATGAACAGCCGTCACCTGCATGCCGATTTTGTCTTTGCCTGGCCCAATGCAGAAATTGCCGTCATGGGTCCTGAAGGAGCAGCCAATATTATCTTCCGAAAGGAAATTGAAAATGCTGAAAATCCGGAGGAAATGCGCGCCAAAAAAGTTCAGGAATACAAAGACAAATTCGCAAATCCATATGTGGCTGCTGCCAAGGGCTATGTGGATGCTGTAATTGAACCAAACGAAACCCGGGATCATTTGCTGAGATCACTTGATATTTCCGGTAGCAAAGAGGTTTCAATACCAGATAAAAAGCACGGCATCCCACCATTCTAAGATGAGGGCTATTTTGTGTTTATTAACGTATTTAAGACAAAAATAAATAATCAATACCATGGAACTGGAAAAAGAAATAAGAGCAATCATCCCCGGAGTTGTACAGGAAATTCTGGTCAAACCGGGTGACAAAGTAAAAGCCGGTACGCCTCTGCTAATACTTGAAGCAATGAAAATGCGTAATCGCATACCTGCTGAATTTGACGGAGAGGTGAAAAAAATTCATGTAAAAACCGGAGACAGGGTGCCCAAAAATCACCTGATGGTGGAATTGAAATAGGCTGATATCAGCAATTGAAAAATATAAGGGGATGCTGCAAACGGCTCCCCTTTTTTTGGGTATAGATACAAAAAAAGACCAGCCTGGACTGGTCTTTTTTGTATGTATGTCAGGTGAAATTATTCTTCTGATTCAGCTTCCTCATAAGATTTGAGAAGCTCGGTTTGGATCTCTCCCGGAACCGGAGAATACTCAGCATAGCTCATATTATACATTGCACGCCCCCCGGTGATTGAACGCAAGGCTGTGGAGTAATTGCCCATTTCTGCCAAAGGAACTTTGGCTTTGATCTTTTCAAATCCATTTTCACTGCTCATGCCCTGAACAATGGCACGGCGACCCTGAAGATCACTCATGACATCACCCATTCTGTCGCCGGGTACAAACACTTCTACATCATAAATTGGCTCAAGAATTTTGGGTCCTGCATTTTTAAAAGCAGTACTGAAGGCATTTCTGCCGGCAAGTTTAAATGAAACCTCATTGGAGTCAACCGGATGCATTTTTCCATCATATATCAGTACACGGATGTCTCTGGCATATGAACCGGTAAGTGGTCCTTCTTCCATTTTTTCCATGATACCTTTCAGAATGGCGGGCATGAAGCGGTTGTCAATGCTTCCACCTACAATGCAATTATAAAACTGAAGTACGCCTCCCCATTCAAGTTGAATCTCATCCTTGTCACGAACAGAAATTTTGTATTCTTTGCCACCAATTTTTGTCGGGCCTCCCGGTTCGACACTGCCTTCAACGACAGGTTCAATAATCATATGAACCTCGCCAAACTGACCTGCTCCACCGGATTGTTTTTTATGGCGGTAATCAGACTGAGCTTTCTTGGTGATGGTTTCGCGGTAAGGTATTTTTGGTGCAACAAATTCTGTTTCAACTTTAAACAAATTGTCCAGATGCCATTTCATGATATTCAGGTGATACTCACCCTGGCCGCTGACAATAAGCTGTTTGAGTTCTTTTGAGTGCTCCATGAGCATGGTAGGATCCTCAAGATGCAGTTTATTAAGTGCATCTCCCAGTTTTTCTTCATCACCTTCAGAGAGCGGACGAATGGCTGTTCTGTGCTTAGGCTCCGGATACTTAACCGGCGGAAATTCAATGTTCGCATTGTTGTCGGCAAGTGTGTCGTTGGTTTTGGTTACTTTCAATTTTACCGTTGCACCAATGTCACCAGCCACAAGTTTATCAACTTTTGTTCTGTTTTTTCCGGCACAGGCATATAGCTGAGTGATACGTTCCTTGGTGTCTTTTCTGACGTTTTTAACATCCACACCTTCAGAAACTTCACCTGAAGCAATTCTGAAATAGTTGATTTCGCCAATGTGCTCTTCATTGGAAGATTTGAAAACAAATGCTGAAAAGGGAGCATCCTGCTTGCATTCAACGGGATTTCCTTCTTTATCCACCAGGGGTTTTACCTGGTCAGGAGCTGGAGCAATGTCTGCAATAAAATCCATCAGGCGGTTGATGCCCACTTGCCCTTTGGCTGACATGCAAAAGACAGGATGCAGACTGCCGGAAACAATACCGGTGGTCAGCCCCTGCATGAGTTCTTCTTCCGAAAGGGTTTCGTTTTCAAAATACTTTTCCATCAGTGCCTCATCTGCCTCAGCAGCTCTTTCTACAAGCTCTCCGCGGAGTTCCTCAGCTTTGTCCTGATGTTCTGCAGGAATATCTTTAACCTCTGCCTTGCCATCTTTATAGGTGTACATCTTCATTTCGAGTACATCAATGATGCTGTCGAAATTGATGCCCGGATTTACCGGAAACTGTATGCTGGCAATACCATCAAAAGTCTCATTTACTGATTCAATGGTTTTTTCGTAATTTGTTTTTTCGTGATCCAGGTGGTTTATACCAATCAGTAATGGCTTTTCAAAACTCTCCGTTTGACGTTTATGAATTTCAGTACCAACTTCTACACCGTTTTGTGCATTGATTAGCATCAGGCTCGTATCGGCAGCATACATACTGGTAACAACATTGCCTATAAAGTCGCTCATGCCCGGGTTGTCAATGAAATTTATTTTTTTGCCTTTGTGTTCAGCAAATACAACAGCAGAAAAAACAGAGTTGCCGTTTTCTTTTTCAATTGGTTTGTAATCTGAAACTGTGTTCTGTGCAGATACATCGCCTTTGCGCTGAAGTGCTCCGCTTTCATACACCATCGCTTCAGCCAGGGTTGTTTTACCACTTCCTGAGTTCCCTATCAGTGCTAGGTTTCTTATCTCACTGGTCTGATAAATTTTCATAATTAATTATGTTAATTTTGTTAAAGTTTGATAAACAGAATTTTTACTTCCTATCATAAGGAAGGCAAAAATAATATTAATTTATTTAGATACAAATAGCCATACCATATTATAATAGGTAATTTGGTAAACTTGCCCGCTCCGTCATTAAGAACGACTAAAAATAAGCCTCATGAGCTTAAATTCAGGATTTTTTTGAAACATTTGTTGTTAATAAAAAAAAATAAAATACCTTTGCAGTCCAATTTAGAAAAAATGTTTTTCGCTTAAACAAGAATGTATGCCAACAATACAACAGCTAGTTCGTAAAGGAAGAAAGCGTCAGGTTGAAAAAAGTAAATCACCGGCGCTCAACGCCTGCCCGCAGCGCAGGGGGGTATGTACAAGAGTATATACCACAACACCAAAGAAACCAAATTCCGCTATGCGTAAGGTAGCCAGGGTGCGCCTGACCAACGGAAAAGAAGTCAATGCCTATATCCCGGGCGAAGGTCACAACCTCCAGGAGCACTCAATCGTGCTTATCCGTGGCGGTCGTGTAAAAGACCTCCCCGGTGTACGTTATCATATCGTACGTGGCGCACTGGATACTTCAGGTGTGGAAGGAAGAACCCAGAGACGTTCCAAATACGGAGCCAAGAAACCTAAAAATTAAGCGTTCAGAATATGAGAAAATTAAAAAATAACACCAGAAAACGCGAAGCAGATCCGGTTTACAATGATGAACTTGTAACCAGATTCGCCAATGATATGATGTTGCATGGTAAAAAAGCACAATCACTGAATATTTTTTACGATGCACTCAAAATTGTTGAAGAACGCAAAAAGGACGAAGAGCTTTCAGCACTGGAAGTCTGGAAAAAGGCATTGCAAAATATAACCCCGCTTGTTGAGGTGAAAAGTCGCCGCATCGGTGGTGCCACTTTCCAGGTGCCAATGGAAATCCGTGCTGACAGAAAAGTTTCTGTTGGAAACAAATGGATGATAGAAGCTGCCAGAAAACGCAGTGGTAAAACCATGGCCGAAAAACTTGCAGCCGAAATCCTTGCAGCATTCAACGATGAAGGTGGAGCAGTCAAGAAAAAAGAAGATACACACAGAATGGCTGATGCTAATAAAGCATTTTCACATTTTAGATTCTAAAATATTATTGTAGATGCCTCTAGATTACACCAGAAATATTGGAATAATGGCTCACATTGACGCCGGTAAAACTACAACTACCGAGCGTATCCTCTATTATACCGGTGTAAACTATAAGCTTGGTGAAGTTCATGACGGAGCCGCTACAATGGACTGGATGCAGCAGGAACAGCAAAGAGGGATCACCATTACTTCTGCTGCTACAACCACATTTTGGAAAAACAACAATATAGATTACAAAATCAACATCATCGATACACCGGGACATGTGGATTTTACCGTTGAGGTAGAACGTTCACTAAGGGTTCTCGATGGTGCTGTTGCTGTATTTTGTGCCGTGGGAGGCGTAGAGCCACAGTCTGAAACTGTATGGAGACAGGCAGACAGGTATAAAGTGCCGCGCATCGCTTTTGTCAATAAAATGGACAGGGTAGGAGCCGATTTTCTTAAAGTTGTCAGTCAGATTGAATCCAGACTGAAAGCGGTGCCTCTGCCTATGCAAATTCCAATCGGAGCAGAAGAGGATTTTACCGGCCTTGTTGATCTGATCACTGAAAAAGCCTTTGTATGGCCTGTTGATGAAGACGGCCTGGGTGCAAAATTTGAAATCCGGGAGGTCCCCGAAGACCTGAAAGAAGAAGTCCATGAATGGCGCGAAAAACTTATTGAACGTGTGGCAGAATCGGATGATGAACTGCTGGAACGTTTCTTCGAGGACAGATCGGCTATCACTGTCAGTGAATTCAAAAAGGTTGTCAGAAAAGCTGTCCTGAACCGGGAAATTGTACCGGTTTTCTGTGGATCAGCTTTTAAAAACAAAGGTGTACAACCACTGCTGGATGCCATTACCGATTACTTACCCAGTCCGCTTGATGTGGAAAACATTGAAGGCATTCACCCGAAAACAGAAGAACACATTTCACGAAAACCAGATGTCAATGAACCTCTGGCTGCATTGTGTTTTAAAATTGCTACGGATCCTTTTGTAGGACGTCTGGCTTACCTGCGGGTATATTCCGGTACAATCGAAGCAAAGCAGCAGGCTTTTAATATCAGGACACAGAAGAAAGAACGCCTGAACCGTCTGTTCCAGATGCATGCCAATAAACAAAAATCCATCGACGAAATCAAAGCCGGTGATATTTGTGCTGTAGTGGGTTTTAAAGATATAAAAACCGGAGATACACTTTGTGATCAGGATAAACCCATCATTCTGGAGACTATGCAATTTCCTGAGCCGGTGATCGGTCTCGCCATCGAGCCGGAAGTACAGGCTGATATTGATAAAGTTGGTGAAGCCCTTGATAAGCTTGCAGAAGAAGATCCGACATTTACCGTCAGGCACGATGAACAATCCGGCCAAACTGTGATAAGCGGTATGGGTGAATTGCATCTGGAAATATTGATTGACAGATTGAAACATGAGTTTAATCTTAAACTCAATACGGGTGCTCCGCATGTGAATTATAAGGAAAGAGTGATTGGCACTCTTGTTCATCGGGAGATATTCAAGAAACAAACCGGAGGAAGAGGCAAATTTGCTGATATAAAAGTGGAGATATCCGGGCAGGAAGGTGAATTGAAAGGACTGCATTTTGAAAACGAACTGAAAGGCGAGAAAATTCCTAAAGAATTTATTCCCGAAATCGAGAAAGGCTTCCGTGGTGCGATGACCAATGGTCCGATTGCAGGTTATCCGCTTGAAGGATTGAAAGTGAAACTGATTGACGGAAGTCATCATCCTGTAGATTCTGATGCACTGGCTTTTGAAATTGTAGCCAGACAGGCATTCAGAAATGCCAGCAAAAAAATGGAATCCTCCCTGCTCGAACCCATCATGAAATTAGAAGTCATTACTCCGGAAGAATACCTGGGTGATGTAGTGGCTGATTTAAATAAACGCCGGGCTGAAATTAAAGGCATGGATGAGCAAAGTGGCGCACGGATTGTGCGGGCATTTGTTCCCCTTGCCGAACAGTTTGGCTATGTAACAGTATTAAGAACGCTTACTTCAGGAAGGGCAAACTCATCCATGGAATTCAGCCATTATGAGCCGATACCCAAGAGCCTGGAGAAGAAAATATTAGAAAAAGGATTGTTGTCTTTTTAACCATCTAAAAAGTTTATGGGTCAGAAAATACGAATTAAACTCAGATCGTACGATCACAATCTGCTGGACAAATCCTCAGAAAAGATCGTAAAAACAGTAAAAACTACTGGTGCAGTTGTCAGCGGACCAATTCCTCTGCCAACCCACAAACGCATTTTTACAGTGAACCGTTCAACTTTTGTGAATAAGAAAGCTCGCGAACAGTTTGAACTCAAAGCTCACAAACGTTTGCTTGACATTTACAGTACAACAGCAAACACGATAGATGCATTGATGAAGCTCGAGCTTCCCAGTGGTGTGGATGTAGAAATTAAAGTGTGATAATTTAATACTTAGTTGAAATGCAAGGAATAATAGGTAAAAAAGTAGGAATGACTTCCGTTTTCAGTGCCGAGGGGAAAAACATCCCATGCACTGTCATTGAAGCTGGTCCTTGTGTTGTTACGCAGGTTAAAACCGAGGAGACGGATGGCTATGATGCTGTTCAGCTCGCTTTCGATGAAAAGAAAGAGAAACGCACAAGCAACGCAATGAAAAATCACTTTAAAAAGGCAAAAACAACGCCCAAAAGAAAAGTGGTTGAATTCCGTGATTTTGGCAGAGATGTCAAAACCGGTGATGAAATTACCGTGGATATTTTTATTGATGGAGAATGGTGCGACGTTAGCGGCACTGCCAAAGGTAAAGGATTTCAGGGTGTGGTAAAGCGCTACAACTTCGCCGGTGTAAACGATGCAACACATGGTCAGCATGACCGTAGCAGGGCTCCGGGCTCACTTGGTGCTTCTTCTGACCCCTCACGGGTTTTTAAAGGAATGCGCATGGGTGGACGTACCGGTGGTCAAAAAGTTAAAATGATCAGCCTCAAAGTGCTGAAAAAAATACCGGAGAGTAATTTATTGTTAGTGAAAGGTTCCGTACCAGGTGCTAAAGGTTCATACTTAATAATTGAGAAATAATGAAACTAAAAGTATATAACAACAAAGGCCAGGAAACCGATAAATCACTTGATCTGAATGATTCAATCTTTGCTATTGAACCGAATGATCATGCAGTCTACCTTGATTGTAAACAATATCTGGCCAACAAACGTCAAGGAACACATAAAACAAAAGAACGTGGTGAAATTAAGGGTAGTACCAAGAAGATCAAACGTCAGAAAGGTACAGGAACAGCACGTTTTGGTGACATTAAAAACCCGATATTCAGAGGTGGTGGCCGTACTTTCGGCCCGCGTCCGAAAAGCTATAACCAAAAGCTTACCAAAAAAACCAAACGTCTGGCAAGAAAATCTGCACTCAGCCATAAGGCAAAAGAGAATCAGATTTTCATTGTTGATAATTTCGGATTGGATGAGATAAAAACTCGCAGAATAGCAGAAATTCAGGATAATTTTAAAATTTCTGATAAAAAATTGCTGATCATTGTGAATGAACAAAATAAAAATGTATATTTGTCATCTCGAAATTTGCCAGGTGTTAGAGTTGTAAGTGTTTCAGATTTAAATACTTATGAAATTATGAACGCTTCGGTTTTAATGTTTGAAGAAGAGTCAATTAAGGTTTTGGATAAAAACCTGGCATAAAAAATGATCGACATGGATATTTTAGTGAAACCAATAGTGACAGAGAAGATGACGGAACAGGGCGAAAGCCTTAACCGTTACGGGTTTATCGTCGATGTAAAGGCTGATAAAACACAAATAAAGCATGCCATTGAAGAATTGTACGATGTGCATGTTAAATCTGTGAATACAATGAACTATGATGGCAAAATGAAAACCAGATACACCAAAACCGGTGTAGTAAGTGGTCGGACAAATGCCTACAAGAAAGCCATTGTGATATTAGACGATAAGGATACAATCGATTTTTACAGCAACATTTAATCTGGAGTTATGGCAATCAGAAAATTTAAACCCACAACACCGGGACAACGAAATAAGATGATCAGTGATTTTTCGGAAATTACTACCAATAAACCCGAAAAGTCATTGCTTGAGCCCTTGTCAAAAACCGGGGGCAGGAACGCCAAAGGTCGGATGACCATCCGTTACCGTGGTGGCGGACACAAAAGGCGTTACCGTGTGATTGATTTCAAGCGAAACAAAGATGGCATGAAAGCCACCGTGAAAACAATCGAGTACGATCCCAACAGATCTGCACGCATTGCACTTGTTGAATATGAAGACGGCGAAAAACGCTATATCCTTGCACCCAATGGTGTCACCGTAGATCAGGTACTGCTCAGCGGAAAAGGTGTAGCTCCGGAGGTTGGTAATTGTCTGCCTCTTGGTGAAATTCCACTGGGAACAATCGTACATAACATTGAACTTCACCCGGCACAGGGTGGAATGATGGTGCGCAGTGCCGGTGCTTATGCCCAGCTTGTTTCACGGGAAGGAAAGTATGCTGTTGTGAAACTGCCTTCAGGGGAAGTAAGACGTGTGCTGACAACCTGTAAAGCTACTGTGGGTAGTGTATCTAATGCAGATCACTCACTGGAAATATCCGGAAAAGCCGGCCGGTCAAGATGGCGCGGACGCAGACCAAGAGTACGTGGTGTTGTTATGAACCCTGTTGATCATCCGATGGGTGGTGGAGAAGGTCGCGCATCCGGAGGACATCCTCGTTCTCGTAAAGGATTGCTTGCCAAAGGTTACAAAACACGTAAACCGAACAAGGCTTCAGATAAGTATATAATCGAAAGACGTAAAAGAAAATAATTATTGAGATATGAGCAGATCATTAAAAAAAGGACCATTTATCGACCCCAGTTTGGATAAGAAAGTTGCTGTAATGCAGGACTCCAAAAAGAAATCGGTAATCAAAACATGGGCAAGGGCTTCTGTTATTTCTCCTGAGTTTGTGGGATTAACAATTGCTGTTCATAATGGGAACAAGTTTGTCCCGGTTTATATTACTGAGAATATGGTCGGACATAAGCTCGGAGAATTTGCTCCTACCAGAACCTACAGAGGTCATGGCAGAAAATAATTTGAAAAAACAGTAAAAAATTATGGGTGCACGGAAAAGAATTGCGGCCGAAAAGAGAAAAGAGGCCAAAAAAAATATGAGTTACGCTGTTCTGAAAAACTGTCCAACGTCTCCTAGAAAGATGAGACTAATGGCAGATTTAATCAGAGGTAAACAGGTTGATGAGGCACTTGATATACTCAAGTTCTCTTCAAAAGAAGCTTCACAGAGGCTTGAAAAACTTCTGATGTCAGCCATCGCAAACTGGCAGGCCAAAAACGAAGGCGTACGTATCGAAGATGCTAACCTTTTGGTAAGTGAGGTCTTTGTTGATTCAGCCAGGATGCTTAAGCGTATCCAGCCTGCCCCACAGGGTCGTGCCTACAGAATCAGAAAGCGCTCCAACCACGTTACTATCCAGGTGGAAAGTGCCGGCAGTATCCTCGATGAAGCAAACGAGACAGTAGAAGTACAAGAAGAATCTGAAAATTAAATCGATATTCAATGGGACAAAAGGTAAATCCAATAAGCAATAGATTAGGTATCATCAAAGGATGGGACTCCAATTGGTATGGTGGTAACAAATACGGGGATAAAATTCTCGAAGATCATAAAATCCGTGAATACCTGAATATCCGACTGGCCAAAGCCAGCGTTGCTAAAATTGTTATTGAGCGTTCCGTGAAAATGGTAACCATTACCATTCACACCGCAAGGCCCGGTATCATTATCGGCAGGGGTGGACAGGAAGTTGATAAACTCAAGGAAGAGCTGAAAAAGATCACCTCCAAAGAAGTACAGGTTAACATTTACGAAATAAAACGCCCGGAACTCAACGCTAAACTGGTTGGTGCCAATATCGCCCGTCAGATTGAAGGTAAAATTGCTTACCGCCGTGCTGTGAAAATGTCCATATCCTCTACCATGCGTATGGGCGCTGAAGGAATTAAAATTCTTGTTGGCGGCCGCCTCAATGGTGCTGAAATGGCCAGATCAGAAACGTATAAGGAAGGCAGAATCCCATTACATACTTTCCGTGCAGATATCGATTATGCATTGGCCGAAGCCCTTACCAAAACCGGCATGATCGGTGTTAAAACCTGGATATGCCGTGGTGAGATTTTTGGAAAACCCGACCTGTCTCCAAATATCGGTATGAGTAAGAAAGGTGCTGGCAGTGGCAGCAGCGGAAACAAGAAAAGGTTTAACAAAAAAAGAAGAAAATAAGGAGCGTTTATCATGTTACAACCGAAGAAAACGAAATACAGAAGGCACCAAAAAGGCAAAATGAAAGGTAACGCTCACCGCGGTACCGACATCGCCTTTGGATCATTTGCACTCAAAACTCTTGACACAAGCTGGATAGACGGACGTCAGATCGAAGCTGCCAGAATTGCTATTACCCGCGAAATGCAACGCCAGGGTAAATTGTGGGTGAGAATATTTCCAGATAAACCAATCACCAAAAAACCTGCCGAAGTTAGAATGGGTAAAGGTAAAGGTGATCCGGAAATGTTTGTTGCCAGAGTTACACCAGGAAGAATACTCTTCGAAATTGATGGTGTCTCCTTTCCCAAAGCACAGGAAGCACTCAGGCTTGGGGCTCAGAAATTGCCCGTGAAAACAAAACTTGTCGTAAGAAGAGATTATGACTATAACGAATAAAGAGCGGAACAATGAAAAACAGTGAAATAAAACAATTAACCACAAAAGAAATCCTTGAGAAAATCGGGGATGAAAAGAACACGCTCACAAGGCTAAAGTTGAGCCATGCAGTATCTCCACTGGAAAATCCCAATAAAATCCCCCAGGTAAAAAGGGATATTGCCCGCTTGAAAACCGAATTGAGATCGCGTGAGCTTAGCGAAAAATAGGAGACGGAGAATATGGAACGTAAATTACGCAAAGAACGTATAGGTGTTGTTACCAGTAATAAAATGGATAAGTCCATTACAATCAACATCAAACGGAAAGAAAAACATCCGAAATACGGAAAATTTGTCAATAAGAGCAATAAATTAACTGCTCACGATGAAGAGAATAAGTGTGACATCGGTGATACTGTCCGCATTATGGAAACCAGACCGATTAGCAAGAATAAGAAGTGGAGATTAGTTGAAATCATTGAAAAAGTTAAGTAAACATGATACAGCAGGAATCCAAATTGGCGGTAGCCGACAACAGCGGTGCCAAAGTAGTACAGTGCATTCGTGTACTCGGTGGAACCGGTAAAAGATATGCCAGCATTGGCGACCAGGTGGTTGTCAGCGTGAAAAGCGCTATTCCGGGAGGAGAATTAAAAAAAGGTTCAATTTCCAAAGCCGTGGTGGTGAGAACTAGCAAAGAAGTACGTCGAAATGATGGCACTTACATCCGATTTGATGACAATGCTTGTGTCTTACTTAACACAGCCGGCGAAATTAGAGGAACCCGTATCTTTGGCCCTATAGCCAGAGAATTGCGCGACGAAAAATATATGAGAATTATTTCACTCGCATCTGAAGTATTGTAAAAACGATTATCATGGCAAAAAAATTACATATCAAAAAAGGTGATACCGTTATGGTAACAGCTGGTGAATCTAAAGGTTACCAGGGCAAAGTGCTGAATGTATTACCCAAGAAAAATAAAGCTATTGTGGAAGGAGCCAATGTCGTTTCAAGACATACAAAACCCAATGCCAACAATACCGAAGGCGGTATTGTCAAGCAGGAAGCTCCTATTCATCTGTCAAATCTGATGCTCATCGATCCCAAAGATGGAAAACCTACAAGAGTAGGCAGAAAACTTGTGGATAATAAGCTGGTTCGTTACGCAAAAAAATCTGGGGAGGAAATTAAGTAATGGCATACAAACCGAATTTTCAAACAAAATACGAGGACAATGTAGTCCCGGCACTGAAAGAAAAATTTCAGTATAAATCGTTGATGGAGGTCCCTAAAGTTGAAAAAATTGTCATAAATCAGGGTATCGGCGAAGCAATCACCGATAAAAAACTCATCACCACTGCAATGGAGGAGCTTGCCCTGATTACAGGACAACAACCCGTGACAACCTATTCAAAAAGGGATATCTCAAACTTTAAACTCCGCCAGGGAATGCCCATCGGAGTTCGGGTAACACTCAGAAGACACCGCATGTATGAATTCCTGGAAAGGCTTGTCAGAAGTGCACTCCCCAGAATCAGGGACTTTAAAGGTGTTGGTGTGAAATTCGACGGTAGAGGAAACTATACTCTGGGAATCAATGAGCAAATTATTTTTCCGGAAATAAACCTGGATAAAGTAAATAAAATCATGGGTATGAACATCACTTTTGTTACCACGGCAAAAACTGATGAAGAAGCCTATGCTTTACTCGCAGAATTTGGTATCCCATTTAAAAACAAAAAAAATAAATAGATATGGCCAAAGAATCCATGAAAGCGCGTGAAAGAAAACGCCAGAAAATGGTTGAAAAATATGCCGCAAAACGTGAACAGTTGAAGGCAGAAGGAAACTATGAGGCACTGCATGAATTGCCCAAAAATTCATCCAGAGTCCGCCTGCATAACAGATGTAGTATCACAGGCAGACCCAAGGGATATATGCGCCAGTTTGGTGTAAGTCGTATTGTATTCAGGGAAATGGCCTCCAATGGCCTCATTCCCGGTGTGAAAAAAGCTAGTTGGTAATATATTTAAGCGTGTAGTTATGACAGATCCGATTTCAGATTATCTGACAAGAATAAGAAACGGGATACAAGCCAGACACAGAGTGGTGGATATCCCGGGCTCAAATCTCAAAAGGGAAATGACAAAAGTCCTTTTTGATAAAGGATATATCCTTAATTATAAGTTTGTTGATGATGGCAAGCAGGGAATTATCAAAATAGCTTTGAAATTTCATCCTAAAACCAAAGTTTCGGCAATTAAAAAACTCGAAAGAGTTAGCAGACCGGGTCTCCGGAAATATGTCGATGTCAATAGCATCCCAAGAGTACTTAACGGGCTGGGCGTTGCTTTGATTTCTACATCACAGGGTGTTATGACCGATAAAGAAGCCGCGCAGTTAAATGTGGGCGGAGAAGTATTGTGTTACGTTTATTAAAATCAGAACCATGTCAAGAATAGGGAGTTTACCAATTCAAATACCGGAGAGCGTCAATATTGAGGTTAAAGATAATCTCATTACTGTCAAAGGACCGGTTGGAGAATTGCAGCAGAAAATTAACAAAGACCTGACGATTACACAGGACGATAAGCAAATTATCCTGGAAAGACCTTCAGAGTCAATTGAGCATAAAGCAATGCACGGCTTGTACCGGTCACTGGTCAGCAATATGATAGAAGGTGCTGCCAATGGCTTCACCGCACAGCTTGAGCTTGTGGGCGTGGGTTTTAAGGCTGTCAATAATGGTCAGGTTATTGACCTTACTTTAGGCTATTCTCATCATATCTATTTCGAGATGCCCAAAGAAATTCAGGTCGAATGCAAAACCGAAAAACGGAGTAACTCGATTATAACACTTAAGAGCGCTGATAAACAGTTGCTCGGACAAGTAGTTGCAAAAATCAGAGCACTCAGACCACCTGAACCCTACAAAGGTAAAGGTATCAGATTCGTCGGTGAAGAGATCAGAAGAAAAGCTGGTAAAGCAGCCAGTGTATAATTTTAAATAGTTGGAATCATGTCAAATAAAAATTCGCAAAGCAGAAGAAGAATACGCCAAAGCATCCGGAATAAAATCTCCGGTACAGCTGAAAAACCCAGATTGGCTGTGTTCCGCTCTCTGAAAAACATTACCGGTCAGATCATTAATGATGATGAAGGTGTTACCATGGCTGCAATCGCTACCAACACAAAAGCATTTGCCGAAGAAAAAGGTAACAAGAGCGAACTTGCCAGCAAAGCTGGCGAAAAACTGGCCAAAGATGCCATAGAAAAAGGAATTACTCAGGTAGTTTTTGATCGTGGAGGTTATAAGTATCACGGGCGTGTCAAAGCATTTGCCGAAGGCGCCAGAAAAGGAGGGTTAAAATTTTAACATTATGTCAGCAAACCTAAAGAAAGTCAAAGCGAGTGACCTTGATCTGAAAGACAGACTGGTCGCGATTAACAGGGTAACCAAAGTTACCAAAGGGGGTCGTAATTTTACATTTGCAGCCATTGTTGTGGTTGGAAATGAACAGGGAATTGTTGGACATGGCCTCGGTAAAGCCGGTGAAGTCACCAGTGCTATTGCTAAAGCTGTGGAAGACGCAAAGAAAAACCTGGTTAAAGTGCCGATCTACAGCAATACCATCCCCCATGAGCAAACAGCAAAATTTAGTGGCGCCAAAGTATGGCTGAAACCTGCCTCATCCGGTACTGGTGTAGTGGCCGGGGGTGCAATGCGTGCCGTGCTGGATAGTGTTGGTATCAAAGATGTCCTTGCAAAATCAAAAGGATCATCTAACCCACACAACCTCGTGAAAGCTACCATGGCGGCCCTGCTCGAAATGAGAGACCCGTATACAGTCGCTGAGCATAGAGGTATTTCACTAGAAAAAGTGTTTAACGGATAAACAGATTGTTATGGCCAAAGTGAAAATTACTCAGTTCAGAAGCAGTATCAACTGCAATAAAAGACAAAAGCAAACACTCGTAGCATTGGGGATTACCAAAATGCATCAGAGTGTTGTGCATGAGGCTACGCCTCAGATTGTTGGCATGGCAAGAAAAGTCAGCCATCTCGTGAAATTGGAAGATGTTAAATAAGTTAAGATCACAGACTAATGGATTTAAGCTCATTAAAACCAGCAAAAGGATCAAATAAACCTGATGGAAAACGTATCGGTCGTGGACAAGGCTCCGGAAAAGGCGGAACCTCTACCCGTGGACACAAAGGTGCAAAATCCAGATCCGGATACTCTCGTAAATCAGGCTTCGAAGGTGGACAAATGCCACTACAGAGAACCAGCCCAAAATACGGATTCAACAATATCAACAGAAAAGAATATAAACCTGTGAACCTGGAAAAACTCCAGGAACTCGCAGAAAAACACAATCTGAGCGATATTGATGTGGATACGCTTGTTGAACTTGGTGCTGTTAAACGTAATAAACTTGTCAAAATTCTGGGCAATGGCGAATTGAAAGCCAAGGTTAATGTTAAAGCGCATGCGTTTTCAAAAACAGCTTCTGAGAAAATTGAAGCCAGTGGTGGAACAGTTGAAAAAATTTAATGGATGAAACGTTTTATTGAAACATTAAGAAATATCTGGCGTATTGAGGACCTTAGAAAAAGGATCCTTACTACCCTTGGCCTTATTCTGATTTACAGACTCGGTAGCCATGTTGTATTGCCCGGTGTGGACCCAAATATGCTCACAGGACTTGAAGAGCAAACATCAAAAGGGGTACTCGGGCTGTTGGATATGTTCTCCGGTGGTGCCTTTTCAAGGGCTTCTGTCTTTGGGCTGGGTATTATGCCTTATATCTCTGCTTCAATTGTAGTTCAGCTCCTGGGTATTGCAGTGCCTTATTTCCAGAAATTGCAACGAGAGGGTGAAAGTGGCAGAAAACGTATCAACCAGATAACCCGTTATCTGACCGTTGGTATTCTCCTGCTGCAAGCTCCTTCTTACATCGCAAATCTGCATACACAGTTGCCACCGGAAGCTTTTGCTATCAGAGGAACACTGTTTACAATCAGCTCAGTGATTATTCTTACCGCAGGAACGATGTTTGTTATGTGGCTTGGTGAGCGTATCACGGATAAAGGGATAGGAAACGGTATTTCACTCATTATCATGATTGGTATTATCGCAAATTTGCCTCTGGCCTTTGCGCAGGAAGTCGTTTCAAGATTCTCAGCTCAGGCCGGTGGACTTATCATGCTCCTGGTGGAACTTGTTATCCTGTTCGTTGTCTTTATGCTTACCATCGCTCTCGTGCAGGCCGTGCGTAGAATACCCGTGCAGTACGCCAAACGTGTGGTCGGAAACAGACAATACGGTGGTGTCAGACAATACATTCCGCTTAAAGTGAATGCTGCAGGAGTTATGCCGATTATCTTTGCTCAGGCATTGATGTTCGTACCTATCATGATTTCCGGTTTCAGTGATTCCGATACAATGAGTAACTTTGGTGCTGCTTTTGCTGATTATACAGGTTTCTGGTATAACCTTGTGTTTGCCATCATGATTATCCTGTTTACCTATTTCTATACCGCTGTAACGGTGAATCCGCAACAGATGGCCGAAGATATGAAAAAGAATGGCGGGTTTATTCCCGGTGTGAAACCCGGTAAGAAAACCGTCGAATTTATGGATAGTATCATGTCAAGGATTACCCTGCCCGGATCGATATTCCTGGCTATCGTTGCAATCCTTCCGGCATTTGCTACACTGGCCGGTGTTAACAATCAGTTTGCGCAGTTCTTTGGAGGAACTTCCCTGCTTATCCTGGTCGGTGTTGTGCTGGATACATTGCAACAAATAGAATCACATCTGCTGATGCGTCATTATGATGGATTGACCAAATCCGGCAGAATCAAAGGCAGAGGACAAACAGCTTCTGCATTATAAAGAAAGAATAAAACGTTCTTTGATGATTTATTTGAAAACAGAGGAAGAAATCGAACTGATGCGGCAGAGCAACCAACTGGTGTCTATGACACATGCCCGGCTTGCTCAAAGCATTGAACCCGGTATCTCAACAGCAGCACTTGATAAAATTGCAGATGAGTTTATCCGGGATCATGGCGCTGTGCCGGGATTCCTGAATTATGCCGGTTTCCCGAAGTCGGTTTGTATCTCTGTAAATGATGTTGTTGTTCATGGTATTCCCGGGGATTATATCCTGCAAGACGGGGATGTGGTTTCAATCGATATCGGTGTCTATAAAAACGGATTTCATGGAGACTCCTGCTATACATTTGAGGTAGGGGAAGTGGATGAAAAAGTGAGAAGATTATTGAAAATCACACGTGAAGCCCTTTATAAGGCAATCGAAGTTGTGAAAGAAGGTAAGCGGGTTGGAGATATCGGATACGCAGTTCAGTCCCATTCTGAACAAGCCGGATACGGTGTAGTTCGGGAGCTTGTTGGACACGGCATCGGAAAAGATTTGCATGAAAGTCCGGAAGTACCGAATTTTGGCAGACGAGGAACCGGACCAAAATTGCAGGCTGGAATGTGCATAGCTGTAGAACCAATGATTACTCTGGGGAAACGGTTTATCACACAGGAAGACGATGGCTGGACTATCCGGACCCGTGATAACAAACCGGCTGCACATTTTGAACATACAATGGCAGTGAGAAAAGATAAAGCTGATATTCTGTCGGATTTCAGCATCATTGATAAAGCAGTGAATCAAAAAAGAGGAGAATAATATTTATGGCAAAACAACCGTCTATAGAACAAGATGGGACAATCATTGAAGCATTGTCTAACGCAATGTTCCGGGTAGAACTCGAGAACGGACACGTTATTACTGCTCATATATCCGGTAAGATGAGGATGCATTACATCAAAATTCTGCCGGGAGACAGGGTGAAAGTAGAAATGTCTCCTTACGATTTAACGAAAGGAAGAATAACATTCAGATATAAATAACAGAAGAAAAAATTGCTATGAAAGTAAGAGCATCAGTAAAAAAACGCAGCTCAACATCTAAGGTTGTGAAACGAAAAGGACGTATTTACGTTATTGATAAGAAAAACCCTAAGTTTAAAATGCGTCAGGGTTAATAAATTGAGTGAAAAAACTAAAATAAATAAACAATATGGCAAGAATCGCTGGTGTTGACATACCCAACAATAAGAGAGGAGCAATTGCTCTAACCTACGTTTACGGAATCGGGAAAAGCCGGGCTTTGGAAATTCTGGAAAAAGCAGAGGTAGATCCCAATATCAAAGCTGAAGAATGGACAGATGAACAACTGTCTGCCATTCGTAATGTACTTGAGGATTACATCCTTGAAGGTGAACTCAGATCACGTGTACAAATGGATATCAAACGCCTTATGGATATTGGTTCATATCGTGGTATCCGCCACCGTACAGGTTTACCATTGAGAGGACAAAATACCAAGAACAATGCCCGTACACGGCGCGGTAAAAAGAAAACCATCGCAAACAAAAAGAAAGCTGTTTAAATCGTTTAGTATATGGCAAAGAAGAAGACAAAAGTTACCAGGAAACGCGTTGTTAAAGTGGATGCCAATGGGCAGGCCCATATCCATTCATCATTTAACAATATCATTATCAGTCTGACCAACAGCGATGGTCAGGTTATCAGCTGGTCGTCATCAGGAAAAAGAGGGTTTCGCGGAAGCAAAAAGAACACACCGTATGCAGCTCAGGTTGCTGCAGAAGATTGCGCCAAAGTTGCATATGATGCAGGATTGCGTAAAGTAAAGGTGTATGTTAAAGGCCCGGGCTCAGGTCGTGAATCGGCCATCAGAGCAATTCATAATTCCGGAATTGAAGTGACAGAGATCATTGATGTAACACCATTGCCACATAATGGTTGCAGACCATCCAAAAGAAGAAGAGTGTAACAATACTAACAAATTAGATTCATGGCAAGATACACAGGACCAAAATCAAAGATTGCAAGAAAGCTTGGAGAACCCATATTCGGCCCCGATAAATATTTCGAGAATAAGAACTATCCGCCGGGACAACATGGAAATAACCGCAGAAGACGGAAAGTCTCCGAATATGGCACGCAATTGAAAGAAAAACAAAAAGCAAAATATACCTACGGTGTACTGGAAAAACAGTTTTCAAATCTTTTCCGGAAAGCACACAGTGCAAAAGGTGTTACTGGTGTTGTACTGCTCCAACTACTCGAATCACGGCTAGACAATGTTGTGTTCAGATTGGGTGTCGCACCAACAAGACAGGCTGCCAGGCAGCTCGTCTCACACAGGCACATTGTCGTTAACGGCGATGTTGTTAATATACCATCTTTCCGCGTAAAACCCGGAGATATCGTGGGTGTACGCGAACGTTCCAAAGCACTTGAGGTAATTACCGATTCCCTGAATTCTGCTAACCATACTAAATTTTCATGGTTGGAGTGGGATAATGACCAAATGGCAGGTAAATTCCTTAATTTGCCCGAAAGGGAAGAAATTCCTGAGAACATTGAAGAGCAGTTAATTGTTGAATTGTATTCTAAATAATCCATAATCCTATTTTTATGGCTGTTATACCTTTCCAAAAACCGGATAAAGTCGTCATGCTTGAGGCAGACGAATCACACGGCAAATTTGAATTCAGACCACTCGAACCCGGGTATGGTATCACCATCGGAAATGCACTCAGAAGAATTCTTCTGTCATCTCTCGAAGGACATGCTATCACCGGTGTGAAAATCGACAGTGTCGACCATGAATTTTCTACCATCAAAGGTGTCATTGAAGATGTCACCGAAATCGTTCTGCAACTTAAACAAGTTAGATTTAAACAGCAGATTGAAGACTTCGACGGTGAAAAAGTAACGGTCACAATCTCCGGTAGTGATGTATTCAAAGCCGGTGACATTGGTAAATTCCTGACAGGATTTAAAATTCTTAATCCTGATCTCGAAATCTGCCACATGGAGCCCGATGTGACACTCAAATTAGAAATTAATGTCAGTAAAGGACGTGGATACGTCTCACCTGAAGAAAATGTGCCCGAAGAAGAAGAAATCGGTTTGATCCCAATCGGTTCAGTTTTTACACCCATCAAAAATGTACAATACAGCATTGAAAATGTACGTGTAGAGCAGAAAACGGATTACGAAAAATTACTTTTCGAAATCGAAACCGACGGGTCCATTCATCCCAAAGATGCACTGAAAGAAGCTGCAAAAATCCTGATACAGCATTTTATGCTCTTTAGCGATGAGAAAATTACTCTCGACAGGGAAGAAAGTTTCGACAACGAAGAGTTTGACGAGGAAGTTCTCCACATGAGACAACTCCTGAAAACCAAACTCGTGGATCTCGACCTCTCCGTAAGAGCATTGAACTGCCTCAAAGCAGCCGATGTGGAAACCCTGGGAGACCTGGTGCAATACAACAAAAATGACCTGCTCAAATTCAGAAACTTCGGTAAGAAATCCCTCACCGAACTCGAAGATTTGCTCTCAAATCTTAACCTGAACTTTGGGCTGGATATTTCAAAATACAAGTTAGACAAGGAATAAACGGATTAGCGATGAGACATAGAAAAGGATTCAATCATTTAGGAAGACAAAGTGCACACCGTAAAGCCATGCTGGGCAATATGGCCAGTTCGCTGATAATGCACAAACGCATCAATACCACTCAGGCTAAAGCAAAAGCGCTCAAAAAATTCCTTGAGCCCCTGATTACAAAAGCCAAAGTGGACAATACACATAACCGCCGCGAAGTTTTCAGAAAACTCCAGGATAAAGACGCCGTATCTGAGCTTTTTCGCAATGTGATTGTGAAAGTCGGTGAACGCCCGGGTGGATATACACGTATTCTGAGAACCGGAAACCGGCTCGGCGATAACGCTGAAATGTGTATTATTGAACTGGTAGATTACAACGAAAATATGCTTGCTGCAAAAGAAGAGGCGCAGAGTAAGAAAAAACGGACACGCCGTGGCAGAAGCGGTGCAAAGAAAAAAGAAACCGCTCAGGTGGAAACAGCTGAAAGCAAACCGAAACAGGAAGTACAGGCTGAAACCGAAAAACCAAAGGCTGAAACCAAACCTGCCGAAGAAAAGGCAGATAAACCCAAAGCCGGAAAGAAAGAAAGTAAGCCTGAGGCTGACACTGAAAAACCTGCAGGGGACAAAAATGACGAGAAAAAGGATAAAGAATAATCCGATAATTTTTTACACAGCAAATCAGGGAGGTTTTTAACTTCCCTTTTTTTTGCTTATATTAACCAGCAAATTCATTAAAACTGAAAAAATTATGGCACAAATTTCGAATATTCATGCAAGACAAATCCTCGACTCAAGAGGAAATCCTACAATTGAAGTTGAAGTAATGACCAACAGTGGCATTATCGGGCGGGCAGCCGTACCCTCCGGCGCTTCCACAGGTGTCCACGAAGCCGTGGAACTGCGCGACGGAGATGAAAAAAGATTCATGGGGAAATCCGTTAATCAGGCTGTGTACAATGTTAACGAAACCATCGCTGAAGCACTGCAGGGCTTTTATGTAGATGACCAGAACAGCCTGGACCGGGCATTGATACAACTTGACGGGACAGAGAATAAATCGGAACTTGGCGCCAATGCTATGCTTGGTGTTTCTCTTGCTGCAGCTCAGGCGGCTGCTCAGTATCACGGAATGCCCCTGTATAGCTACATTGGCGGAGTTTCTGCCAATACCCTGCCAATTCCTATGATGAATATCCTCAACGGAGGTTCACATGCCGATAATAATATTGACTTCCAGGAATTTATGGTGATGCCGGTTGGGGCTCCCACTTTCTCCGAAGCACTCAGAATGGGTGTGGAAATATTTCACAACCTCAAAGCTGTACTGAAAGAAAACGGATTCTCAACCAATGTTGGCGACGAGGGCGGTTTTGCTCCGGGCCTCAGTTCAAACGAAGAAGCCATCGAATATGTGCTGAAAGCTGTGGAAAAAGCAGGATACAAACCAGGCGAGGATGTGTATATTGCACTTGATCCTGCGGCGTCGGAATTTTACAATGAAGAATCCAAACTCTACGAGCTAAAATCCAATGGAAAGAAACTCACCTCTGATGATATGGTTCAATACTGGTCCGAGTGGGTGGAAAAATATCCAATCCTTTCCATCGAAGACGGCCTGGCCGAAGACGACTGGCAGGGATGGGCTAAACTCAATGCCGAAATTGGCGATAAAGTTCAGCTCGTGGGTGATGATTTGTTTGTCACAAATGTCAAACGCCTGGTCCGTGGGATTCAAAATTCAGTGGCCAATTCAATTCTTATTAAGGTGAATCAGATTGGAACACTCTCTGAAACAATTCAGGCAGTTGATGTTGCGCACAGAAGCTCCTTTACCTCTGTCATCAGTCACCGCTCAGGTGAAACCGAAGATACTTTCATCGCTGATCTTGCTGTGGCACTCAATACAGGAATGATTAAAACCGGCTCTGCATCAAGATCAGACAGAATAGCCAAATACAATCAACTTATCCGTATTGAAGAAGCTCTTGGCGATAATGCATATTACCTCGGCAAGGATTTCAAATTCATCAAATAAATTGTATGTACATTTGTTTGAAAAAGGCTCCGCCATGTTCATGCCGGGGCCTTTTTTATGCCAAATTGACAAGGCCGGTTCCGGTTTGATCCATATATTGCGAAAATACCTGAATGTCTGCATCTGTATATTTCGCATCGAAACATTTTTCTCCCTGAAGCCACTTTTCTGCTGCATTGGGATTCTCCATAGCGATCAGTATGGCATCTTCCAGCTTGATGTTTTGAGAAAGAACTCCCCGATCGGCAAACCATTGATTAAATCCTTCGCAAAAGGCTCGGCCTGTTTTTAGTGGTAAATCATATAAACGGGCAAAAATTGATATGTCTTTTGGATTGTTGTGGCTTGCTTTACATGTATCAACCTCAGAGGAGAGAAACAGCCTGCAGGCTACAGGACGTACTTTGTGAACAATGCAGCTGCCATTTTCATCCAGGAACGGGCAGGCATGCCGGTATGCCAGATATGTAGCAGCATCCATGTCACCGGTTACCTGATGCTTTTCCCGAATTTTTTTTCGCAACTTTTCCTGCTGAGCAGATGAGAAATGCTGCCTGATGTATTCCGCGGTATAAATGGCCTCAAACGGACTGACAAATACCGCCTGATAACAACATGTATCACAGCCTTTTTTACAGTCTATCTTTTTGTTTTGTTCTTTTGCAAACCAGACAAAATCATCCAGAAAGCTGTCAAGGTAGGCGTAAAAATTTTCACTTACGGACAAAAGCATGTCTTTGCTGAAATGCTGATTTTTCTTGCTTTTTTCATGATGATCTTTGGCAAGAAGCAGACCATCCTGATAAAATTGGGCAGTCAGTTGCTGGATTAGTGCTTCGTTTGTCATGATAGTTTTCCCCGCCGGGTTTTGGTTTTTCATGTACAAGATACAAAAAAAACAACAGACATTTTATTCGGCATCGTATTTGCTCTGATTCGGAAAAGGTTCTACTGCAAACTTTCATGCCTAAGGCAGACAGGAGTGGGTAATGGTAATG
>JBKGYK010000036.1:0-31271 GCA_046546095.1 Bacteroidales bacterium | reverse complement strand
GTTGCTCCCCCTCTTGGACTCGAACCAAGGACCCTCTGATTAACAGTCAGATGCTCTAACCAGCTGAGCTAAGGAGGAAAATATTATGTCATTTCCGGAAATTATTCCTCTAATCCCTCGGAAAATGTGGGTGCAAATCTAAACGCTTTTATTAATTTTACCAAATATTTTTTCAAAAAAACGCAGATTATGTTAAAAATAATTGGAATAGGAAATGCGCTGGTAGACATCATGACCAGCCTGGATGAAGATGAATTTCTGGATATCAACAAGTTACCAAAGGGCAGCATGCAGCTGGTGGAAGCAGATAAAAGCGAGGAGTTGCTTAAAGCGGCTGCTGCATATCAAAAGCAGCAGGTTACAGGTGGTTCTACAGCCAATACCATCAGAAGTCTGGCTAAGCTGGGTGTGGAAACCGGTTTTATTGGAAAAGTTGGAAAAGATGAATTGGGGGATTTTTATGAAAAAGAACTCACCGATTATGGCGTGAAGCCTTGTATGATGCGGGCTGATATTCCTACGGGCACTGCCCTGGCGCTTGTCAGTAAAGATGGCGAACGTACTTTTGCAACACATCTGGGTGCTGCCATTTCTCTTACTCCCGAAGATTTGAAAGACGAGGATTTTGACTCTTATAACATTCTTTACCTTGAAGGATATCTTGTGCAAAATCATGACCTCCTGAACAGGGCTGCTGAGATTTCAAAAAACAAAGGTATGCAGCTTGCCATCGACCTGGCGTCCTATAATGTTGTGGAATCTGAGCGTGATTTTCTCATGCCTTTTGTGATAAATCATGTGGATATCCTTTTTGCCAATGAAGAGGAAGCGGAGAGCTTTTTTCCCGGCAAAAAACCGGAAGACGCCGTGCTTGCATTTGCAGAACTTGTGGATACAGCCATCGTGAAAATTGGTCCCAAAGGGGCATTGATTAAACGCGGTGATGAAAAGGTCCTGGTGAAAGGCCGGCCGGCCAAATGTATTGATACTACCGGTGCAGGAGATAATTTCGCTGCAGGTTTCCTATACGGATTGTCTCAGGGTCTGAACCTGCAAAAAGCCGGTGATATTGCAAACCTCATGGGTGGAAATGTGATTGAAGTGATGGGCACCAGCATGGACGATGTTCGTTGGAGCAACATAAAAGATGAAATCAAGAAAATTATCGGCTGATTTTCGGACAACCAAACCCGGAGCGCAGGAACACAACAATGAGGTTTCTGCGCTTTCTTTTTTTGAGAATTAAAACCTGTTAAAACAGGCCGTGTAATTCAGCATCAATCTTATTGATAACGGTTCGCAAATCAGTATCCTGATTGATGAAATTCACATTGTCCACATCAATGATGAGCAGTTTGCCAATGTCGTAGCCCTGAATCCAGGCTTCATATCTCTCGTTCAGCCGCTTGAGGTAATCCAGTCTGATGCTGTCCTCATATTTCCTGCCCCGCTGGCTAATCTGGTTTACAAGTGTTGGCACTGATGCCCTGAGATAAATAAGCAGATCCGGTGGCTCAACCAGACTGGTCATGAGTTTGAACAGGGAAAGGTAATTGTCAAAATCCCTTGTTGTCATCAGTCCCATATCGTGCAGGTTGGGAGCAAAGATGTAGGCATCCTCGTAAATTGTACGATCCTGTATGATTTTTTTTCCGCTTTTGCGGATTTCAAGAATCTGATTGAACCGGCTGTTCAGGAAATAAATCTGAAGATTGAAAGACCAGCGTTGCATCTCCTGATAAAAATCTGTCAGATAAGGATTGTGGTCAACATCCTCATAATGAGGATCCCAGTTATAGTGCTTTGAAAGCAAACGGGTCAGGGTAGTTTTGCCTGAACCTATGTTTCCTGCGACGGCAATATGCATATTTTTTTAACTTGATTCGACAGGCTAATATACTAAGCTTTTTTGATTTCTTTGTGGAATGTTGACAAGTTTTGATTAATTTTCATCAGTACCGGTAATTTTTTGCCTCACTGATTCACAGAGCATGAGCATAAACCTTTTTGTTTATCACAATGCAAATGTGATGCTTAATTTCAGGTAGTCCGCCAATAATCACCGGAGCTGCAAATCTGATATGTGGATTGTCCCCTCCTGCACATAGTACAAGGTATTCTTATTGACCGCAAAATCCTGTATTTCGAAGGCATCGTGAAAAATACTTTGTTCTTTCAACAGGAAATAATCAAAAGAGAAAAGAGTGTTGTTTTGCAGGTAAAGAATATTTTGATTGATAATCTTGAAATTTTTCTGATATTTTAGGGGAAAGCTTGTTTCATGCGCCCCCATCACATTGTATACCATGATGCCCTGCTCCTCAAATCCCAGAAAAAGTTTGTTGTTTTTTTCATACAGTTGGTTTGGCAATCCTGAAAACCGCTCCGAAACCGAGGCCGTCAGACCGGCATTGCCGTGTTGGTCAATGTTTACTATTTGCTGGCTTTGTGCATCATGCAGCCAAAACCCTCCTCTTGTTGCACTGCAAACTGCAGACACATCATAATACCCCATCTCATCCAGCAAAACAGGATTGCCAATAATGCTCATTTGCTTATCCAAAAACAAAATCTCATTTGCATTGGCTGAATAGACCAGAATCCTCAGGGGATTACTCACATCTACAGTAGTGATTACACCACTTGTCTGGTAATCATATGCTGCCTGTAATTCAAAGTCAGCATTGTATTTTTCCAGGCGATTGGCTTCTATGATATAAACATTGTCCAGATGATCACAATATACTTTCTCCGCCTGCAGGCCTTCAATGGGAACAGGTAAGAACCCCTGGGTGGCAAGTACAATATATATCAGCAAATGTATCATGCTATAAAGATAGGAAAAAAATCCTAGCCGCTTTCCGTCAAAGCCATGGACGATTGATAAGTAAAAAAAGCTGATACCATCTTGATATCAGCATTTTTTATTTGGGTAAATATAAGTCTGCCGCTACGACAGATAAAATTAATTCATACAAGGCCTGTGCATGCCTTTTTTGGTTTTCATACGACGACCATCCTTCATGCCATCGCCTTGTCCGGAGCCTTTGCTGTTGTTGTGCCTGCCAGAATTGTAATGACCTCTTTTGTGCATTTTGCTTTCCCATACACTGACCTGCTCATCGGTGAGGATATCTTTCATGGCAATGTGCATGGCAGCTCTTTTTTTCTGCATTTGTGTCTGCAGGCTGGCTATTTCATCAATTTTTGCATTGATGGCTTTGACGTCCGCATCATCTGCAATCATGAGTTTGTGTTTTTCTGCACGCTTAATGGCCAGATCGGCTTTGAGTTCGGTTCTCTCTGCATAAAAATCGTCATGCAATGCCTTAATCTGGGTTTCCTGGTCTTCAGTCAGGTCAGGAATGATATCGCTGCATGTTTGATTGCGATTCATTGATTGTCTTTGTGATTGTGCCTGAAAGCTTGTCATGACAAAACCCAGTAAAATTAAACTTGTGATAATTCCTTTTGTTTTCATAATATTTCTTATTTTGTTGTTTGTATCTTTGATGCGTTTCGAAAGAAAAGGTTTAATTTGTTTTATTATGGATATTCCAGTTGTTATATTATTGCTTGGCATCCTGATATTTGGGTCGTTCTATTTTAATCGTTTTTTTATCAGTTTGCGAATCCCCAGTGCCCTGTTTTTTATTGTGGCAGGGATTGTAATTGGTTTTTTTGTGGAAGATGATATGGTTTGGGGAAATCTTGGAGGCACTTTTGCAGCCATTACCCTGAATGTAATCATATATATGGTGGGCAAGCGGTTCAATTTTAAGAATTTGCGCCGTGTTCCCGGAAATTCTCTGGGCTTCTCTGTATCCAATATTATTGTTGGCCTTGCACTGGTGACCCTGGTTGCGCGATTTGTTGCCAATATGGAATGGGTTTCCTCCATTTTTCTTGGATTTGTGGTCAGTGGTACATCATCTGTTCTGATTGTACCGATTGTGCAGGCACTTAAACTGAAGGAAAAAAGCCGTAAAATTCTGATATATGAATCCCTGCTGACAGACATTATTTGTCTTGTCGGCGGATTGATTTTCCTTGGTTTTATCAGACACACCCAGCTTGGCAATACACCTCTTGCAGGATTTGTTGCAAAATCCGTATTGCTGGGAGTTGTCAGTGGGCTGATAGCGGGAGCATTGTGGATGCTTGTTTTGCGCTCTTTGAAACACGTGAACAATACCATGTTTTCCAGCCTGGCTTTTATTCTGATGCTGTTTGGAGCAAGTGAGCTGGTTGGTTTTAGTGGTGGCTTTGCTGTGCTTACATTTGGTATTATGTCAGGGAATATCAATCATAAACCTTTTAAAAACTGGTTTACAGAAAAGATGACTGAGAAAGCCAGAGATTATACCATCAATGAAGAAGGCTTTTTTGAAGAATTACTTATGCTTATTCAGGCATACTTTTTTGTTTATATGGGTATGCAACTTGAATATTACAGCACATGGGTTTTCCTGATTGCTTTAATACTGGTTGTGATTTTTGCCTTGTTGAGATGGGTAAGTATCAAAACCTTTTCATCCAAAGGGCTGGATTATAAAGAAATGATCATTATGTCCGTTTTGTCACCAAAAGGCATTATTCCTGCTGTGCTGGTTACTCTTGCATATGAAATGGGTGTCATTGATGGTCTACAGATCATGCAATACGGCTATTCCATCATCATTGTGAGTTTGATTGTGGGGGCAATTCTGGTTAGTATTGCCAGAAAAGATCCATCCTATTTTAGTCGTATGGGTAGCAGAATGTTGAATACAGGCAAACAGAGCAAGAATGATTTTCCGAATACCTCTACTGAAGATTGATATTCCAGGTGGCGGAATGCATCTGGCGTGCAGACTGTATGGCCATAGTGCTGCCTGCTATGTTCTTATTGATACAGGTGCCTCAGTATCTGTATTTGATGATGAGCTGATGACGGAGCATATTACCGGCAAAACAGAAGTTGATGATGACGGGCTTGCTTCCGGGGTAAATGCACCCATAGAAAATCAGACTTTCGGAAAGCTTTCGGGTGTCGCTGTTGAAACATTACCCCTGTATGAACAAAAAGTGGGTCTGATGGACCTTTCTCATCTGAGAGAACTGTATGCAGAATATTTTGACATCAGCATTTGCGGGCTTATCGGAAGTGATTTCCTTGAAAAATATGAGGCAGAAATTTTGTATAAATCCGGCATTTTGCGTTTACATAAATTGTAAATGCCGGAATTCTTTTATGGTAAGCATAATCGCTGAATATGTAGCTTGTGGTTTTAAGTAATTATCAATATATTTGCCAGCCAATTCAAATTAGGTAAATTAAAATTTTGAACAATGCGGAATAAAGGAGCAGTTTTAACAATCATCATTCTCCTGACATTAATTGTCATTTATTATCTGTCGTTTTCCTGGAAAACATTCCAGGTAGAAAAGGATGCAAAAGATTTTGCAACTGAAAAGGCAGAAAATATTTTGGGAGAATCGGCAAGTGAAGACTTGCGTGAATCAACGAAAGACTCATTGCAGTCTGCGTATCTGGATTCAATGTCTGGTGAAGTGGTTTATACCTTATTTACAGACCACACTTTCATGGAATGTAAGGCCAAACAGATAAATCTGGGACTTGATCTCAAAGGGGGAATGAATGTTACCCTGCAGATTGAAGCCAAAGATATTATCAAGGCACTGGCCAATGACCCCAACGATCCCACACTCCAGGAGGCTTTGGAGAGAGCCGATGAATTGCAGGAGCAAGGCAGTGAAAGCTATGTGCGGGATTTCAGACGAGCCTATGAAGAGGTTGCCGAAGGTGAAAATATGGCACCCCTGTTCATTACACCGCAAAATAAAGACAAAATATCCATCTCATCAACCAATGAAGAGGTGGTGGACTATCTGTCTGAAGAACTTCAAACATCATTTGACAATGCTTTTGAAATTCTGAGAAAACGTATCGATCATTTTGGCGTTGTGCAGCCCAATATCCAGCGTGATGTGGCAGTGAAAGGCCGGTTCCATATTGAATTGCCCGGTATAAAAAATCCCGAACGTATAAGAGACTTGTTGCAGGGTACCGCCAAACTTGGATTTTGGGAAACTTACGATTTCAGCGAAATCTATGAAAACATGGTTCAGGCAAATAATATCATTGCACAGATACAAGGTGTGGTTGATGAAGAGCTTGAGCAGGATACAATTGAAGATGCAGATACTGTAGATACAGATACAGATACAGATACAGATACAGAGGAAGAGGCAGTTGAGGCAGAATCTGATTTGTTGAATGATGATACAGTAGCTCCGGAACTGGGAGAACTTGAAGGCAATGAAGTGGATACTGCAGCACAGGCTGATGAGTGGAAAGAGCAGAATCCACTGTTTGCTTTGCTTAACCCCAATGTTAACCAGCAGGGAGAACCGCTTGGAGGACCCGTAGTTGGCGTTGCTCACTTTAAAGATACTGCACTGATCAACCGTTATCTCCATCTGGATAAGGTACAGGCTATCTTACCCATTGATCTTAAGTTTGCATGGACGTTTAAAGCCATTCAGGATAATGAAGGCAATGTTCAGGAAGGCATTTACCAACTTGTGGCATTGAAATCCACACGGGACGGAGGTGCTGTGATGAGTGGGGACGTGATTGAAACCGCAAGAAAAGAATTTGGTCAGAACCAGGCTTCTGCTGAGGTGACCATGACCATGAACAGCGAAGGTTCGAAAAAATGGGCAAAAATCACAAGAAATAATATTGAGCGGAGTATTGCCATCGTGCTGGATGGTTATGTGTATTCTTTCCCGACAGTACAGAATGAAATCAAAGGCGGCCGTTCATCAATTACCGGAAACTTTACTGTTACCGAAGCTGATGACCTTGCCAATATTCTCAAGTCAGGTAAAATGCCGGCTCCTGCCAGGATTATTTCCGAAGAGATCGTTGGTCCTTCTCTCGGGCAGAAAGCCATTAACTCCGGACTGACATCATTCCTGATTGCCTTCTTTGTTATCCTGCTTTATATGGTATTCTATTATAACCGTGCAGGATGGGTGGCAGATATTGCACTGATTGCAAACATTATATTTATTATGGGTGTACTCGCATCCTTTGGTGCTGTACTTACATTGCCTGGTATTGCCGGTATTGTGCTTACCATCGGTATGTCAGTGGATGCCAACGTGCTGATATATGAGCGAATACGGGAGGAGCTGGCTGCCGGTAAAGGCATGAAGCTTGCCATTCAGGATGGTTACAAAAATGCATATTCTGCTATTCTTGATGCCAACATCACAACATTGCTGACAGCAATTATTCTTTTCCGCTTTGGTGTAGGTCCGATCCAGGGCTTTGCTACAACATTGATGATTGGTATCATTTCCTCTCTGTTCTCAGCCATCTTTATTACCCGACTGGTATTCTCTTCCCTGATGGGCAAAGACAAATTCATAAAATTTGATACTAAGCTGACACGTAATGCATTCAAGAATATCAACATCAAATTCCTTGAAAAACGCAAAGCAGCTTATTTCATCTCAGGCGCCCTTATTCTTATCTCTGTTGTTTCACTTGGTGTGCGTGGCCTCAATCCGGGAATTGATTTTACCGGTGGTCGTACGTATGTTGTGAAATTTGACAAAGATGTTCAACCTCAGGAAATTGCTGCTGATCTGGAAGGGTATTTTGACGGCAGGCCGATGGTGAAAACCTTTGGTGGTTCTGATCAGGTGAAAATTATTACCCAGCATCTGATTGATGAGAAGACATCTGAAGCAGATGCCATTGTAGATTCACTGCTGTACAATGGCCTGAAACCTACCATAGGGGAAGATGTGAGTATGGATAAATTCCTTACAAAATACAGGCAGTCATCACAAAAAGTGGGCCCCTCTATTGCAGATGATATCCTTAGGAAATCATTCATCGCAGTTGGTATAGCCCTGCTTGTCATATTCCTGTATATTCTTATAAGATTCCGAAAATGGCAGTATTCTGTTGGTGCCATCGCTGCTGTTGCACATGATGTGCTCTTTGTTCTCGGATTGTTTTCGCTTTTCTATGCCATCATGCCTTTCAGCATGGAGATAGATCAGGCATTTATCGCAGCAATCCTCACAGTGGTAGGGTACTCTATCAATGATACCGTGGTTGTATTTGACAGAATCCGGGAGTTTATGAAAATATATCCAAAACGGGAACACAGCCTTAATATCAACAATGCACTTAACAGCACGATCAGCCGTACTTTCAGTACTTCAATGAGTACATTCTTTGTGCTGCTTGCCATCTTTATCTTTGGTGGTGAAGTGATCAGGGGCTTTGTGTTCGCTCTCCTGGTTGGTGTTGTCGTGGGTACTTATTCATCACTGTTTATTGCTACTCCACTGTCTTATGAAATGATGAAACGGGACGAGAAGAAAGCAGTGAAAGGCAAAAAATCCAAAAAGTAATTGATAAAGATTTTTTGATAAATAAAGCCGTCTCTCAGGAGGCGGCTTTTTGTTTGAGTGCTGATCAGTCCTGCTTGTTGTGGAGATGTTTTTCGATGAGGGTGGCTTTGCTGGAACCAACGAGCTTCTCCAGTTCTTCTGTAGATTGTTTTTTGATGCGCTCCACAGAACCGTATTTCCTGAGCAATTCTCCGGCAGTCTTTTCACCAATGCCTGGTATTGCTGTCAGGTCCGTAGAAATGAAACCTTTGCTTCGTTTGTTGCGATGGAATGTGATTCCGAATCTGTGAGCCTCATCCCGGGCATGTTGGATCAGCTTCAGCGACTCGCTGTTTTTGTCAAGATATAGTGGTACGGGATCTCCCGGGAAAAATATCTCTTCAAGACGTTTGGCAATGCCTATGATGGCAATTTTATCCGTCAGATTTAGTTTCCTGAGGCCTTCAACTGCCGCCCCAAGCTGCCCTTTACCACCATCGATGATGATGAGTTGAGGTAAGCTATAATTTTCATTCATCAGGCGTTTATAGCGACGGGTAACCACTTCAGTCATGGAAGCATAATCATCAGGCCCCTCTACGGATTTGATGTTGTAATGCCTGTAGTCTTTTTTGCATGGTTTTCCGTTTTTAAAGACGACACAGGCCGCCACCGGGTGATGTCCCTGAATGTTGCTGTTGTCAAAGCATTCAATATGCTCCGGCAAAGCAGCTAACTTCAAATCACTCTGCAATGTTTCCAGTATGCGCTGACGGTTTTTTTCCGGGTTCTTGTTGGCAATCTGCTTATGCTTCTCCAGCAAAGAATATCTGGCATTCCGTTCAGATAAATCCAGAAGCTTTTTCTTATCTCCCCGCTGTGGAACTGAGTATTTCAGTCCTTCCTGCACAAATTCAGGCCGCACAGAAACCAGAATTTCTGTGGCATTGCTCTTTACTTTTTCGCGTATATCATGAATGGCAGTAGCCAAAACATCCTCCGGGGCTTCGTCTATGCGTTTGCGAACTTCCTGGGTTAATGTCTGAACAATGGCACCATTGGAAATTCTGAGGTAGTTTACAAAACTGTAATGCTTGTCTTCGGCCAATCCGAATACTTCAATTTTATCCAGCCTGGGATTAACGATGGTGGATTTGGCTTTGTAATTGTCAATCAGTTCAATTTTTTGCCTGATATCTTCAGCTTCTTCAAATGCATAACTGCCTGCATATTCCTTCATCCGCTTTTTCATGAAATCAATCACCGAATTTAAATTGCCTTTGATGATATTGCGGATGTTTTCAATATTTTTGTTGTAATCTGACTCAGATTGTAATCCTTCGCAGGGAGCCAGGCAGTTTCCCAGATGATATTCCAGACAAGCTCGGTATTTGCCGGCTGCAATATTCTCTTCTGACAGCTTGTATTTGCATGTGCGAAGGGGATACAGTTGCCGTATCAGATCGAGCAAGGTCCGAACCATACGTACAGAAGTGTATGGCCCAAAGTACTCAGACCCGTCTTTAATTACATTCCTGGTTAAAAAAACCCGTGGAAATGGTTCATTTTTGATGACCAGCCAGGGATAGGTTTTGTCATCTTTCAGCATCACATTGTAGCGGGGCTGATGTTGTTTGATAAGGCTGTTCTCAAGCAGCAGGGCATCAGACTCCGTTTCTACGACAATATGCCGGATATTTACGATGCGGCGAACCAGCACAGCTGTCCTGTTGTTGTCGTGTTGCTTGGTGAAATAGGAAGAAACCCGTTTTTTCAGGTTTTTGGCTTTCCCTACATAAAGCAGTTGATTGTTTTGGTCAAAAAACTGATACACACCGGGCTTGTCTGGCAGTAGCTTTACTTGTTCACGAAGACTCTGTGCTGTATCCTTTTTCATTGGCTGCCTTTTGTTTCCGGCTGCAAGATAATGAATATGTTGCTTATCTCATATCAGAAATGCATGCTGAGGTTTTCAACTGTGTTTGCAGGTAAGGCATGCTAAGGGATATGTAGCATCATTCATCCGAGTGGATCATTGGCACAAACCTTACTCCAATCATGGTTTCCTGTTCAATGTCACCTTCTTCTGTTTTTCTTAATTTTTGTAATACCTGATGAGACGTGCCGACCGGAGTTACCATAATGCCACCCGGTTTTAACTGTTCCAGCAGCTTGCCGGGGATTTTTTCAGGTGCTGCTGTCAGAATGATTCGGTCAAAAGGTGCGTGCTCTTCCCATCCTTTATATCCATCTCCCTGCTTTACAACCACATTGTCATAGCCCAGTTCTTTCAGTACATTCCCTGCCCTTTCAGCAAGCTTTTCTACGATTTCTATGCTGTACACCGTATCCACGATTCTGGCCAGAACTGCAGCCTGATATCCGGAGCCTGTGCCAATTTCAAGTACTTTTTCATCTCCTTCAAGCTCGAGGGCGCTGGTCATCAAAGCAACAATATATGGTTGTGAAATCGTCTGTTTATGTCCTATGGGTAAGGGACTGTCTGTATAAGCATGTTCACTATACTCTTCAGGTACAAATTTGTGCCTTGGTACATTTTCCATACTTGCCAAAACTTTTTTGTCCGAAATGCCTCGTGCGATAATCTGATCTTTTATCATTGTACTGACTTTTGATTTCCAATTTGCTTGGTCCTGATTATTGTCGGAATCTGTCGTGTTTTGACATGATGCCGGCACCATGCTCATAATAAGCACTGAAAATACCAAACAGATATTTCTGAAAACATATTTTATCACATTATCATAGCCCATGGTGTATCAGGTCTACTTAACTTACAAGCAAAGGATAAAAAATGTTTTGTGTTTTCTGAAAGGCTTAAAAATCCAGAATAATACCTGCATTTACACCCAACGCGCGGGTTGACGTATCTAATTCGGAAAAAATGAAATGATACCTAAAGTTTGCAGTCAGACGCAGGCTTTCCGACAAGTTATAATCAAATCCGACAAGGGGAGCAAATCCGGTGTAAACCATGGAAGAGGCATGGTCGCCGGCAGTCCCCATCCGGTACATTCCGCCTTGCAGACCTACATAAGGACTGAAATCATGCTTGATTAGAATATACTCTGCCAGCAAACTTACGGGCATCGTGTATTCATGATAATTGCCCAGTAACGGATGGCTATGGCTGCGGAAATAATAGCCAAGATTGGCCCCCATACGAAAATTGTCGTTTAAAGAATATTTTCCAGACAATTGCAGACCCAATTGTGTCGTCTGGTTTTCGGTTTGGGTAAACTGTATCATACCACCCTCTATCAGGGCAGAGACCTGTGCTTCACTTGTGCCTGACAGCAATATGCTAAACAGAAGGGCAAGAAATGACAATTTTACAGATTTCATTATGCTTCATTTTTGTATGCATGCTAAGCTAATCATAAATAGTTATCTGACAAAATTCTTACATGTAACGTAGTGGTGTACCGGTTTTATTGGATTCCATGAAATTCCCTTACAATATGCAGCTAAATCTTGTGTTGCTTATCCTGACTGTAATTTCCGTACCTGGTGTGGCAAAAATTCTGGATTTTTCCCGCCGACAATGGGGGCTTGTGGCAGTCTTTCTGATTCCCTTTTCAGTATTTGTTATTTTCTGTTTGCGCAAAATGCTAAAGGGTTATCACCTGAAAAAATGGGCGGCAAGTAAATCACCGTGTTAATTATTGTTTAAAATCGCGATGCAGAAGCAACGTTTCCGTTGCCAGGGCGTCATATTTATAAAAGCAACGGAATGCGCAAACTATGGTACATAGCACTTCTGATTTTGATACTCCCTGGTTTTTCCTGTGAAGAGGAGGAGAGTATCCGGCTCAGCATCAACAATTCCACTCCTTATGCACTTACACTAAAAATAAAATTCAGCCATTCACCGGCTTCTGACACCATCATTATCCCTTCAGGTAAAAGCTTTGAGCTGGATGAGATTCCTACCCGACAAGCTGATGCATCACATCCTTTTTCCGGTATCGACTCAATGCGATTCCTGCCTACTGGAAACATGTTTGTTACAGCAGATCCGATGATTGAAAAAAACTGGGCACTTGTGTCAAATGATAATTCTTTCTCCGGCTTATACCATGAAAATCGACTGGTATTTGAAGTGCAGGCAAGTGAAATCTGGACAATCAGAAAAAAGTAATGAAATTTGTTTTGCGATAGACACACAAAAGACTGTAGATATCCTCAGTATTTTACAAATCATGCAGATTAGGCATTTTCAACATATTTTATTAATTTTAGCATTCAAATAAAAAAAAGGAAAGACTATGTTTAAAAAAGAGGTGTATATAGAGCGACGCAAAAAGCTCAGAGATCTGGTGCAGAGTGGAATAATTGTTATTCCCGGCAATAACGAATCTCCAATGAATTATCCTTCCAATGGTTACCATTTCAGGCAGGATAGCAACTTTTTGTATTTTTTTGGTCAGGATATCCCCGGTATGGTGGGTGTTATCGATGCAGATTCAGGTGATGAATACTTGTTTGCCGATGATGTGGATATTGAAGATATTGTGTGGATGGGCCCCCAACCCAGTATCAAAGCGCTTGCGGTAGAAGTAGGTGTGGAAAAATCTGATGAGTTCAGTGCACTTGCTGATTTCCTGAAAGTAGCCCAGACCAAAAAGCGAAAAATTCATTTTACACCGCTTTACCGGCACGATCACATGATCTATTTCCACAATGTGCTTGGCCTTCCCTTCAATGCAATGAATACCCATGCCTCCACAGAATTGATTAAGGCTTGTGTTGAGCTCAGAAGTATCAAAGACCAGTACGAAATTGCAGAAATTGATAAAGCCTGTGACATTGGCTATATGATGCACACCAATGCCATGAAAATGGCTAAACCCGGCATTGTGGAGCGTGAGGTTTCCGGACGTATGGAAGGCATTTCCCTTTCCCATGGCGGGGTTCCTTCCTTTCCAATTATCCTTACTGTAAACGGCCAAACCCTGCATAATCACTATCATGGTAACGTTATGCAGAAAGGTGATCTTATGCTGGCTGATGCAGGCTGTGAAACTACCATGCATTATGCTTCTGATCATACCAGGACAACTCCTGTAGGAGGAAAATTTACACAACAGCAAAAAGATATTTATCAGATTGTTCTTGATGCCAACAATTATGCAGCAAAAATTACCAGACCAGGTGTTACTTACCGGTGGGTTCACCTGAAAGCTGCTGAGGTGCTTGCCAAAGGACTAACAGAGCTTGGGATTATGAAAGGAGATTACGAAGAAGCTGTCATGAACGGTGCACATGCACTCTTCCAGCCCCATGGTCTGGGTCATATGATGGGACTTGATGTTCATGATATGGAAGGCCTGGGTGAAGATTTTGCCGGTTATGATGACAAGGTGAAACGTGCTGATCAATTTGGTCTTTCAGGACTGAGACTCGGCCGTGAACTTAAGGAAGGATTCGTGCTTACCAATGAACCCGGCTGTTATTTCATTCCTGAACTGATCGACCTTTGGAAGCGGGATAAGAAACACACAGCTTTTATTAATTATGAAAAACTGGAATCATATCGTGATTTTGGTGGCATCCGTCTGGAAGATGACCTGCTCGTTACAAAAGACGGTAACAGGTTGCTGGGGCAGAAAAGGATTCCCATCAAACCCGAAGAAGTGGAAAATGTTTGTAATTCATAAGTTGAATTTGAGAATAGTAATCTGAGATACTGCTTTTCTGCTTCAGGGAAGCAGTTTCTTATTTCTTGCTCTGTATGTCCTCTACCAGCGCGATGATGATGTGAATCAGTTTGATGTGCATTTCCTGAATCCTGTCAGCGTATTCATGATGAGGCACACGGATTTCCACATCTGACAAAACAGAAAGCTTTCCACCGTCTCTGCCGGTTAGTCCGATGATTTTCATTCCCCTGGATTTTGCGGTTTCTGCGGCCATCAAAATGTTTTCCGAATTGCCACTGGTGCTGATGGCAAACAAAATGTCACCTCTGTTACCATGGGCTTCAAGATAACGTGAAAAAACATATGCATACCCGTAATCATTGGCTGTACAGCTTATGTGGCCGGGATCTGAAATGGCTGTTGCAGGAAAAGCCCGCCTGTCATTGCGATATCTGCCCGTTAATTCCTCGGCGAAATGCATGGCGTCACTCATGCTGCCGCCGTTGCCGCAGCTAATTACCTTGTTGTTATTATCAAACGCCATGCTCAGCATTTCTGCAGTTTTGTATACAGACAATATTGCCTTATCATCCTGGATGAATCTGTTAAGAACATCATTTGCTTCAATCAGGTGTGTTTTTATGTCGGCAAGGTAATTCATACTTTTCTGGTTTTACAGTTTCATCAAAATTAGTAATTTTATCTCTGAAAATTCAAAGCAATATGGAAGACCTCCGAAAAAAGCTTTACCGGATCATTTTTTTGACCGATACCATGGCAGGAAAAATTTTCGACGTGGTGTTGCTGGTTATTATTCTGGCTAATGTGCTTGCTGTCATGCTTGAAAGCGTGGAAGAAATTGCTGATAAATTTGGACATACACTGATAGTCTTTGAATACATTGTTACCGGATTGTTTACCATTGAATATCTACTGAGGATACTGACCAGCCGAAAAACACAAAAATATGTCTTTAGCTTTTATGGTATTATAGATTTTCTTGCCATTCTGCCAACCTTTCTGGGCTTCATATTTACCGGAACGCACAGTCTGGCAATTATTCGTTCACTAAGATTGCTGCGCTTGTTCAGAGTGTTCAAACTAACCCGCTACATGAGTCAGGGGAATATCATTTTGAAAGCTTTACGGGATTCCTGGGCAAAAATTTCGGTTTTTCTTTTTGGAGTGGTGATGGTGATTCTCGTTGTCGGCACTGTTATGTACCTGATTGAAGGACCCGAACATGGCTTTGACAGCATCCCCAGGGGAATATACTGGACTATTGTAACCGTAACCACTGTGGGGTTCGGGGATATTACACCCCAAACTACGCTGGGGCAGTTCATCGCAAGTTTTACCATGATTCTGGGTTACTCCATCATTGCGGTTCCCACCGGAATTGTTACCGTGGAAATGTCAAGAAATAAACACAAGGGGAAAACCTGCCCGCATTGCGACAAAGAAGGGCATGACAAGGATGCAGAATTCTGTAAGTTCTGTGGAAAGGAACTTTAATTGCAATGAAACTGGTATTATATGAATGGTTAGAATTCAATTAACAAATTATTAAGTGGTAATAAGCAATGCTTTCATTACTTTTGTGGGCAAGAATAATTTTAAAACTTCTGACATTATGAAAAAACTAATCCTGGGATTGCTTGCTGTACTGTTTGTATTTGCAGCATCAGCACAATATAATCCTACCGATGAAATTCCGTTTACCGATGATGTAACATACGGTAAACTTGACAATGGTTTGACGTATTACATCAAATCCAATCCCAAACCCGAAAACCGGGCAGAACTTACTCTGGTAGTTAATGCCGGATCTGTTCTTGAAACAGATGAACAGCAAGGACTTGCTCATTTTGCTGAACACATGGCCTTTAACGGAACCAAAAATTTCCCCAAAAATGAACTGATAGATTATCTTGAATCTACAGGGATGGAATTTGGTGCAGATGTCAATGCATATACATCATTTGATGAAACAGTTTACGGCATTACCATTCCAATGGACGGTGAAGAAATGCTGGATCAGGGACTGCTCGTGCTTCATGATTGGGCAAATTACGTGACTATGGAAGGAGAGGAAATAGACAAAGAACGTGGTGTTATTCACGAAGAATGGCGCATGGGTCAGGGAGCTATGGACAGAATGTCACGTGAATACTACCCCAAAATTTTCTATAACTCAAAATATGCTGATCGTCTTCCTATCGGCACAATGGATGTTGTTGACAATTGTGAGCACGAAACACTGCGAGATTTTTACAATACATGGTATCGTCCAGATCTTCAGGCATTGGTAATTGTTGGTGATTTTGATGAGGCTGAAATGGAAAACAAAGTCAAGGAAATGTTCAGCGATATCCCGGCAAAAGAAAATCCCAAAGAAAGGAAACAATACGATATTCCCAATCACGACGAAACTCTTGTTACCGTTGCTTCAGACCCGGAGGCTCCAATGGCTATGGTGCAGATGTACACAAAACATCCCATCATCAATCTGGAAACTGTTGCTGATTATAAAGATCAGATGGTATCCGGACTTATCAGTACTATGCTGAGCAATCGATTGAAGGAACTCACTCTGCTGGAAGATGCACCCTTTGCTCAGGCTTATGCAGGACACAGTAATTTCATTGGTACCAAATCTGTTTTTATGGGAATGGGTATCGCCAGAAACAATGATGTCTTGACAGCCCTGGAAGCACTTGTCAAAGAAAACCAGCGGGCAAAGGAACACGGATTTACAAAGACCGAACTGGAGCGGGCAAAATCATCCATGCTAAAACGGATGGAAGAAGCATATAATGAGAGAGATAAAAGGAAATCATCAGCCTTTGTTGAAGAATTTAAGCGTCACTATCTCTTTCCCCACGATCCGGTCCCCGGAATAGAGTATGAATATGAACTCTATGAGAAATATATTCCTGAAATTTCCCTGGAGAAAGTAAATAATAAAACGGATGAACTGGTAATCAGCGAAAATACTGTTATTGTAGCTTTGATGCCGGAAAAAGAAGGTGTTGATATTCCTTCAAAAGACGAGGTGCTTGCCAGATACATAGCTGCATCTGAACAGAAAACCGAGCCTTATGTGGACAATGTTTCCGAAGAACCACTGCTCGCTGATTTGCCCGAATCCGGAGAAATTGTGAAAGAGAAGCACAACAAAAAGCTTGATTATACAACCCTTGAATTTGACAATGGTGTTCGTGTGGTAATTAAACACACAGATTTTAAATCCGATGAGATACTTTTCAAAGCCAAGAGTAAAGGTGGAACTTCCATTTATCCTCTTGATGATTACATCTCTGCAAGTATAGCTGCTGATGTCTCTGATGAAAGCGGTCTGGGCAATTATGATCGCACAGAGTTGGATAAGTACCTGGCCGATAAAAATGTCAGCCTTAGCCCTTATATTGGTGAAACAACAGAAGGCCTTAATGGGAAGAGCAATAAAAGTGACCTGGAAGAAATGCTGAAAATGATTCATCTGTCTTTTACAAATCCCAGGACAACTGAAAATGCATACAATTCTTATCTGAACAAAAGAAAAGCCAGTCTGGAAAACAAAAGCCTGGATCCACAATCGGTATGGCAGGACAGTGTAAGGGTAATCATGTCTGATTACCATCCGAGAAGAAGACCCATGACCGCTGAATTGCTGGATGAATCAAGCTTTAGTAAAGTCAGGTATATCATGAGTTCCAGATTTGGTGATCCGGGAAATTTCACATTCTATTTTGTTGGAAACATCAAGACAGAAGAAGTGAAAGATATGTTTGAAAAATACCTTGGCAGTCTGCCCAAAGTTGGACGTGAGGAAACCTTTGAAAACCATGAGATTGATCCGCCTTCAGGAATCGTTGACAAAACTGTTTATAAAGGACAGGATGAAAAAACAATGGTAATGATTAATTTTCACGGTGACATGGAATACACAGTCGATAACCGCCTTGAGCTGAATTCCATAGGTAAGGTACTCTCAACAAAGCTGCTGGAGGAAATTCGTGAAGAAAAATCCGGTGTTTACACCATCGGAGCCTATCCAAATGCCAGCAAAACACCTGAAGAAGAATATACAATTACTGTTTTCTTCTCCTGTGATCCCGATCGTGTTGAGGAGCTTACTGATGGTGTTTTTGAGGAAATTAAAAAACTTCAGGAAAACGGCCCGACAGATGTTGATCTCAACAAAGTGATTGAAAAACAGAAAAGAGCCTGGGAAGACAACCTGCAGGAAAATCGTTTCTGGATGAACAAACTTCAGGAAGTTGAAGAAGGAAGCATGAACGCTAAGGATATGGACAAGTATCCAAAATACATTGATAAACTTAACAACAAAACCCTGAAGGCTGCAGCCAATACCTTCCTCAATACTGACCAGTATATCCGGGTAGTATTGAAACCCGAATCCGATAAAAGTGAATAATCATTCGCTGCATAAAAAAAAGCGTCTTCAGAGCTGAAGACGCTTTTTTTTTTCTTGGCAGAGGATATTACCTTGATTTCATCAGACGGGAAGTTTCCTTTTGTCCATTGATTTCTACAGTGTAGATATATGTGCCGACAGCAAGATCCCTTCCTGAAAAACGAAAGGAATTCTTACCGATGGTAGCCTGAGTAGTTTCCTGGTGCAACAGTTTGCCAAGCAAATTGTATACCCTTAAGCTGGCCTTTCCTGCCTCATTAGTTTCAAAGGAAATGCGTGTTTCATGTGAATAAGGGTTGGGATAAGCCGAAACTTCCTTCATTCTTTCATCAAAATCATCAGTGCTTACCGGTGCGTTGACCAGAATATTGATTGATGTGTCATCGGTAACCTGGGTGCCGATTTGAAACATCGCTTCCACTGCTGTGATATATAGGGTGAGCTGATAATCTCCCTGTTCTTCCGGTTCTCCGTATAGATTGACACAGTAATGACTTTCGGGATCTGTTACTACAAACTCATCTTCGTTTTTGAACCATTCTACCCCGGGTGGCAGGTTCCCAATACTGTCTATGATAATGGAGTGCAGTTCGATTTGAGATCCTGCAACCTCCGCAGAGGCTGGAGGAATAACAGTTACTATTGCATCATAATACTCAAATTGAAAGGCGGGTGGTAATGAATCCGGTTCAATTTGTCCCGGATCGGCAGTATCAACTACTGTAAAGTCAGGTGTGCATTCCTGAGCAGAGATTTGGATGGCAAACAGGCTTGTCATTCCTGCCAGTACCAGTAAAAGTGTTATTTTTTTCATAATGATGTAAGTTGGTTTGATGAGTAAATATACAAAAAATAATTCTTATAATCACAAAATCAGACATGTAAATAAATTTGGGCGCAGGATGTGTAAGGCAAAAAGCCTGTTAAAAATCTGAAAAATCAAAGGCTGATAAGTCCAGATTCCCTCCTGAAATTATCAGTCCGGTCCGCTTGTTCCTGAAAACATCCATATGACTTAAAACCACAGCAAGAGGTACCGCTCCACTGGGTTCAACAACAATTTTCAGACGTTCGTATATGAGTTTCATGGCCAGGATAATGTTTTCCTCCGGACAGGTAAGGATATCCCTGACATTATCGGAGATTATCCGGAAAGTGCGCTGGCTGAGTGATGTGAGCAGTCCATCTGCAAGAGTATCCGGATTGACAGAGGGTATCAGCCTTCCTGAATGAAATGAGCGTTGAGCATCATCTGCTTTGACGGGTTCTGCACCCAGGATTGTTATTTCCGGCTGTAAATGTTTTGCTGTGATTGATGTTCCACTCATCAAGCCACCGCCTCCTACCGGAGCCATGATAATATCAAGCCCGGGATGTCCGGTGAGTAATTCCAGTGCTGCGGTTCCCTGTCCGGCAATTACCTGTGGATTGTCATATGGATGAATGAAGGCGGCTCCGGTTTCTTTCTGTACTTCGGCAAGTCGTTCTTCCCTGGCCTCAAGCGTTGGTTTGCAAAAAAATATATTACCTCCATAAGCCCGCACGGCATTGACTTTTATTTTTGGGGCTGTCTCAGGCATGACAATATAGGCTTTTGCCCCGGCTTCACGTGCAGCCAAACTAAGTGCCTGTGCATGGTTTCCAGATGAATGTGTGCAAACTCCCTTGCTGAGCTCTTCCCGGCTCAGCTGAGAAACCGCATTGGTGGCACCCCGGAATTTAAAGGCACCGGCTTTCTGAAAATTCTCACACTTAAAAAACAAACGGCTTCCGGTAATGTCGTTGATTCCTGAAGAGCTTACTACTGGTGTTTCATGGACCTTGCCGGCAATGTTTGCCCGGGCGGCCAATATGTCGTTATAATCAGGAATTGTCATAGGTTTATAATTGTGGCAGGATGGCCGATTCGTAGTGGCTTAGGGTAGGAGCGCCCTTATCATCCAGCAATACCGTAATCACATCAAATCTGGCTTCCTCTTCCTTGTTTTTTTGTTCAATATAGGCATTGGCTGCCTTGATTAAAAAATTCTTCTTTTTGTTTGTTATTGCTTTGGTGGGATTCTCAAGGCACGTGTCCTGCCTGGCTTTTACCTCTACAAAAACAAGCAAACCTGCATGTTCACAAATGATGTCCAGCTCCTTTTTGCCAAAGTACCAGTTTCTCTCAATTATGTTGTAACCCATAGAAATCAAATAATCGGCAGCCATTTGTTCGCCCATCTCACCAAATTCCCTGGAATTCATAGCATGTGTTTTTTGTATCATCTTAGTTTTCCTTGTAAAAGTAATCAAGACATACAAGAACAGCAATTTTTATTCGGAAATATTCTGATACCAAATGACAAATGTTAAAATTTTGTGAAATATGCAGAATATGGCTTTCATGAATTAAACCATTGAGCAATGAAGGTGTCTTATTGATTCCGGACTTGATGATCTCCGGTTAAAAGTTTGTTAAATGTATTAAATCCCTTTGAAACAAGTGAAAAACTGTAAATATTTGTATAAAATTGTTGTCATGAGAAAAGTATTGTTGTTGAGCGTAATTTTTATTCTGTTTGTTTGTTCCGGTACCTTTGCACAGGGGCAGGGCAGGAAATCCGGACAGGGTCCTGATGGCCAGCCTAAAGGCGGAGCAATAAAGGTAAAAGTGATTGATGAATCCACTTCTGCTCCTGTTGAATATGCCAATGTTGTGGCTTTTTCTGCTGAAGATTCTACACTGGTAACCGGCGGGATAACCGATTCCAGGGGTGTGGCCATGATCAGGCCCATGCCTTTTGGAGAATATTATGTTGAGATAGACTTTATCGGATATCTTAAACAGACCAAAGAAAATATTGAAATTAGTAAATCCAGGCGGTTTGCAGATCTGGGGACAGTGAAACTACCACAGGCGGCAGAATTGCTGGATGATGTTGAGGTCGCTGCTGACAGAAAACATGTTGATTATAAAATTGACAAAAAAGTGGTAAATGTCAGTCAGGACATCACATCTGCAGGGGGTAATGCCGTCGATGCACTGGAAAATGTTCCTTCTATACAAACTGATATAGAAGGGAATGTGCAACTCAGAGGTAGTTCAAGTTTTACTGTCCTGATTGATGGTAAACCTACTCCACTTGAAGGCAGTGAAGCACTGCAGCAAATACCCGCCAGTTCAATTGAAAATATCGAGATCATCACCAATCCTTCTGCTAAATTTGATCCGGATGGAACTGCCGGTATCATAAATATTATCATGAAAGAAGATGAAAAGGAAGGGGTCAATGGAAATTTCAACCTGTCTTACGGCTCTTTTAATGCTTTTGACGGTGATTTCTTGGTAAATGCCAGAACCGGTAAATTCAATTTCTTCGTTAGCGGTAGTTACAATGAAAGAAAACGCCGGTCTGAATCCGAATCCCTTCGTGCAACATTTTCCGACTCTGTCTTTGTGAATGATGTGGATGGGAAAAATAAAATGAACCACGGTGGTTACAATGCCCGGGCAGGAATGGATTATTACCTGACCGATAATGATGTCATTACGGTTTCGGGAGAATACGGCCGCCGGCGTTTTGAGCGTACAGGCGTGTCAGAATATGATCAGTATTATACCAGCGAGACAGAAGTGCCATTTGATGATCCTGAAGCTGAACATGAGTATTATATCAACGAAAGTGGATTTGGTGTGCAAAGCGATTATTTGAGCACAGATATCAATTATCAGCATAAATTTAATGATTCAGGACATGACCTGCAGACGTATCTTTATTACAGCAGTGTGATTTCTGATGAAAGTTCCGGCTTTAACCAGGAATATACCAATTCTGATTTCCAGACACTTCCCAATCTTGATCCGGTAAAGGAACGTGCTCTTGAAAATGGCCGGAATAGCCGCATGCGTGCAAAACTGGATTATACCCTGCCATTTTCCGAACATGGAAAGTTTGAAGCAGGATATCAGTTCAGAAATCGTGTGGGTCTTACAGAATATGAATATCAGATATGGGACCAAGGTGATTATGCCAATGACAGCTCACAGTTTAATGATATAGACTTTAACAGACAGGTACAGTCTGCATATTCAACTTACACCAACAGACTGGCAAAATTTGATTTTATGCTGGGAGTTCGTGCTGAATATACCGACCGCTTGTTTACCAGCAATGTATATGATCAGGAATGGAAGTTCAATAAGTTTGATATTTTTCCCAGTGTGCATGTGTCGAGAAAAATACCCTGGGATGTGCAATTACAGGCCAGCTATACCCGTAGAGTCCGCAGGCCGCGCCCATGGTTTCTTGACCCTTTCAGATCCAAAATGGATGAATACAGTTACCGTCAGGGCAATCCCGAACTCAGCCCCGCTTATATTGATTCCTACGAGCTGAATGCCCAAAAACGGATAGGCAAGCATTTCATTGCACTGGAAACCTTTTATCGCAAAACTCATGAAAAATTTGAACGCATCACCAGAACAGATCCGGACAATTCAAATATTCTGATTAGCAGTTTTGAAAATGTTGGCTCCGATGAATCCTACGGTATGGAGCTCATGAGTAATTTCAATTTCTTTGACTGGTGGAATTTTAATCTTACCGCAGATGTATATCAGTATAGCCTGGATGCTATGGTGGATGATGTCTCTTCTCAAAAAAGCACCATCACCTATAGTGGACGTATGAACAATACATTCAAAATCAAGAAAACAAATACCCGTTTTCAGCTTTTTAGTATGTACAGAAGCCCTTCAGTAACTGCACAGGGTGAACGGGGCTCGTTTTTCATGGTCAATGCCGCGGTAAAACAAAGTTTTCTTGACAGAGCACTCAATGTGACTTTCAGCGTGAATGATGTGTTGGGTACCATGGGACATGAAAGGGAAAGCTATACAGATAATTTTTATATGGCATCCAGTTTTGATATGATATCACCACTGTTTAAGATATCTGTTTCCTATATTTTGAACGATTATGAGCGTCGGAATGAAGAACATGAATCCGTAGAGATTGAAAGCGGAGAGGGAATGTAGGGATTTTTTCCACCTTTTGTGCCAGTCTACATATCATCAATGATAAATCTCCGCACATCAAATGCTGCGGGCTTAAAGCTGTGTTAAACTTGCCTGATAGGCTTGACATTGTTGTGAACAATTGCGATGTTTGTTGAAAGCGGAGAAATTCAGATAATTGATTGCAGAAACATGAAACTTGTGGATTTTTCGTAAATTGGTAGCCTTTACGGAGAATTTGTTTCCGGAAAAGTTAACGCTATGAAGAACAACGGAATTATTCTGGTCATGCTGTTTTTACTGCCAATGGGGGTTGTGGCTCAGGATGGAGCATGGTCGCTGGAGCGGTGCATTCAATATGCCATCGACAATAATCTTAGTATTAAACAGCAGGAACTCAATACCGATTACCAGAAGAATCAGGTCTTTAGCTCAAAGATGAGCGTTCTGCCATCGGTTAATTCCGGTGCTTACCAAAACTTCACGTTCGGACGTTCCGTGGACATGTACACCAATGAGTTTTCTGAAGATAATACCAGCTCCTTCAATATGGATATTTCTACACGAATGGATTTGTTTAACGGATTCAGAAAATATCATGAGATACAAAAATCACAGCTTAATCTTGAAGCCGGTTTGCAGGAACTGGAGCGTGCAAAAAATGATATTTCAGTGGCCATTGCCAATGCATTTTTTAATGTTTTATTCAGTGAAGAGCTTGTTGATATCAATATGGCACAGGTTTCCACAACAGAAGCGCAGGTGGAAAATACACGCAGGCTTGTGGAGGCCGGTTCACTCGCCCGGGGCAATCTGCTGGAAGTCAAATCCCAGCTTGCCAATGAAGAATTGCAGTTGGTGTCTGCTGAAAATACCCTGGAAATGGCTTACCTGAATTTAAAACAGCTTCTGGAGCTGGATACCGTAAAAAATTTCAAAATTCTTAGTCCTCAACTGGAAGCCCTGGAAGAAACACAACTTCTTCCTGAAGCATATCAGGTATATCTGGAAGCTGAAATGAATATGCCGGAAATTGAAAGTGCAGAGCTGAATATGGAAATTGCACGCAAAGATATTTCCATTGCCCGCAGTGGAATGTACCCAAGTCTGAGCGTCTCTGCTTCATATGGTTCTGGCTATAGCGATGCACGGCAGGAGATAGACGAGATTGTTCCTGCAGATCCCATACCAATTGGTTATGCCATCAATCAGGATAATGGTGGTGATATTTTTGATGTGTATCAGTACAATTTTGATTATACATACAAAACCAAATCTTTTTCAGATCAGATTCGTGATAATGCCAGTACATCACTCAGCCTGGGCCTTAGTATTCCGATTTTTAACGGATGGCAGGTGAATACATCCGTATCAAACGCCAAAATAAATTATGAAAGTGCCAGGTATAATCTGGAAAGTACACGCAAGCAGTTGCTGAAGGAAATCCAACAGGCTCATGCCGATGCCCGTGCTGCCATGAAAAAATATTTTGCTACCCAAAAAGCACTGGAAGCCATGCAGGAATCTTTTCGCTATACAGAGAAAAAGTTTAATGTTGGACTAGTAACATCGCTGGAATACAATACGGCAAAATCTCAACTCAACAATACGGAATCTGAATTGCTTCAGGCCAAATATGAGTTTGTGTTTAAGCAAAAAATACTTGATTTTTACAGGGGAATACCCATATCAATAAGCCAATAATCATGGGAAAATCTAAGAAAATGTCAAATAAGAAACTGGTTCGCATTATTTTTATGGCTGCGGTGCTGCTCATTATACTCGCCATTGCGGGTAGTAAAGCCGGCTGGTTTGGTCAGGATATCGGCCATAAGGTTGCATGTGCAGAAGTCGAAAAGCGCAGCATCATAGAAACTGTAACAGCCAATGGTAAAGTCCAGCCGGAAACGGAGGTTAAAATCAGTCCTGACGTATCAGGGGAAATTATTGAGTTAAGAGTCAAAGAAGGGGACAAGGTGAAAAAAGGTGACTTTCTCCTTAAAATCAAACCTGATATTTATGAATCCAATCTTGACCGGGCAGAGGCGGCTTTGAATTCTGCAAAAGCCAACCTGGCCAATGCAAGAGCAAGACTCGAGCAAACACGTGCCCAGTTTAATCAGACCAGTCTGAATTTTAAGCGACAGAAATCCTTGTATGAAGACGGAACCATTTCCGAATCGGAGTATGAAAATGCCCTAGGTTCTTTTCAAATGGGGAAGGCAGATGTTAACGCTGCTGAAGAAAATGTCAATGCCGCTGAGTTTTCTGTGCTTAGTTCCAGGGCATCCGTAAAGGAAGCCACTGAAAATCTCAGCAAAACAAGTGTGTATGCTCCTATGACAGGGACCGTATCAAAGTTGGATGTAGAAGAGGGTGAGCGGGTTGTTGGTACGGAAATGATGGCCGGAACAGAAATGCTGCGTATTGCAAATCTGGATTTGATGGAAGTTACCGTTGAAGTAAATGAGAATGATATTATTAAGGTAGCGTTGAGGGATACTGCAGATATTGAGGTAGATGCCTACCTGCAAACAACATTTTATGGAGTTGTTACTGAAATTGCCAATTCCGCCACTACATCAGGTATGGCTGCTGACCAGGTCACCAACTTTGAAGTGAAAATCAGAATACTTGCTTCTTCCTATGAGAACATGCTGGATAAAGGGGAAGAAAGTCCGTTCCGGCCCGGCATGTCAGCTACTGTTGATATCAGAACAGAAACAGCACACAATGTTCTGGCTGCCCCGATTCAGTCTGTCAGTGTGCGTGTGGACTCTTCTAAAGTTAATAACTTTGGCGCACAGAAGGATGATACAGAAGCCACTGATAAACCCATGAAAGAAGTAGTATTCGTGTATGAAGACGGAAAAGTAAAGCAGACAGATGTTTCCACCGGCATACAGGATACTGAATTTATCGAAATTCAAGCAGGTCTGACTTCTGGCCAGGAAGTTGTGAGTGCTCCATACAGCCTGATATCACGTGTGCTCAGGGATGGTATGATGGTGGAAAAAGTAAGCATCAGCGAATTGTATAACAGCGAAAATAATAAATAGTAATGCCAGTAATTTTACATATCGAAACTTCAGGAAAAACCTGCTCTGTAGCCCTGTCTGAAGAAGAAAATGTTTTGATGGAAAAAACCATCAGAGAAGACCGAAGCCATGCAAAAAGCCTGACGATAATGATTCAGGAGATGATGAAAAGCGCAGATATGGCATTTTCCCGGCTTGATGCTGTGGCAGTGAGTGCCGGCCCGGGTTCCTACACGGGTTTGCGGATTGGGGTGTCGGTGGCAAAAGCCATTTGTTTTGCTTCTGATATCCCGCTAATAGCCGTGCCAACTCTGGAAATTCTCCTTAAGCACTTGTTTCATCATGTGAATGAATCCGGTCTGCCGGTAGACAAAGCAGATTACTTTGTTCCTATGATAGATGCCCGCAGAATGGAAGTGTATCAGGTAGTATTTGACAGGAATGGAAATCTTGTTGAAAATGTGGCTGCAAAAATTATAGATGAAACTGCATACAGTCACTTGCTGGAGGAACACTATCTTGTGTTCTTTGGTAATGGTGCCGGTAAATGTCAGGACATCATCCGCCACCAGAATGCCTTGTTTATTTCAGACATTGAACCTGAGGCTAAATTTATGACTGAAATTGCTTTGGAAAAGTATCGCAGTAAGGCATTTGAAGATACTGCTTATTATGAACCCTTTTATTTAAAATCTTTTCAGGCTACTGTACCAAAGAATAAAATGTTTTGATATTTCTACTGTCATTTTTTTATTTGGATTTATATTGTTGAGATTTATTTTGGCTGACAGACTGTATGATACATTTCGATTATCAGATAATTTCATCATGAAAAGGAAAAGCGGCAAGGCTGGGAACCATGCCGCTTTAGGTTAAGAACCGTAAACCAAATAGTTGCAGGAAGAGAGAGAGCCCCTGCTGGTTTCGGGATAGAAATTTTTATTGTGTAATGCTCTGACAGTGAGTTGTGTGTCTTGCGCCGTAAGCTTTCCTCTTTGCTTGTTTTTGTTCTCAATGGCATCGGTAACAGAACCCGGAGTAGAGTACAAAAATGTATGTTTACTCTCAGGTTCTGTTGTCCCAACAACACTGCAACACAAATCCTTTGCTATACAGCCAAAATATCCCCTATACTGCTGTAATAAGCCGGAATCCTCTTCTGTAAATGTCTTGTTTTCTGTTGGGTCGATGCGATTGGTGCTATATGAGAAAACTCTGTCTATGTTGATACGCACTGATGGATTTCTGTATTTTTCGAAGATTTCAGGGTCACTTACCGGAAGGCCTGTGTCCAGGAAATTACCTGAGACATCAGCTACTTCCGGTAAGTGGTTCAGCAAAGCAATACTGCTGGTATGTGAAATGTTTTCAACCCCGAGCCCCAAAACCCCATCTACTATATCGTCAAAATGATCATTTTTCATAAAATTACAGGCAGCAATATTCTGAATTTCCAATCTGCCAATGCAGAAAAGACAATTACTGTTTGATATGAGCCCTGTTTGTTTCATGTGCTGAATCTGAATGTAAACATGATAAAAATCATCCGGCATCCAAAATGACTAAGTATGACAAACTTAGGACATTTAATATTTTTTTTGCAACCCGAAAGACGTATAAGGCTCACAATAACAAGCAGAAAGGGGAGATAATGCGATTCATAAGAATTGTGACATAAAAAAAAGGGGAACATTTTTTTCCTGTTCCCCCTGATTTTTTGTTCATGCTAAGTTACGTATGAATAAAACCTATGTGATGCTATGATCCCGTATAATCTAATTCAAAAATGATTTTGGTTTTGCATCCTTATCTATCGGTTTTTTATTGATTCTTTTAGAATCTTTATTTTCTGAAGGTTTTTCGTTCGGATCTCTTAAATGAATGCCTTTTGATTTTGGCGCGCCAAATAAAGTTGGATGTAAGTACCTTCCTTTATTGTAGTCTTCTTTTTCAACCTCATCAACAATTCTGTTTTCATTGGCAAATTTATCTTGCCTTACACCTGTTACCTGCCAGCTAACCTTCTTGCCGGGTGTTCCACCTCCAATAACAAATTCATTTCCACTAATTTCTTCTGCTACATATAAATTCGGCATTGGAGCTCCTACAGGAGTGAGTTGATACCTGAAATCCTTATTTAGCGCATCAAAATAATCTGGTAGAACAACTTTTGCGAAACCATTTTCATCAAATACTTCATTGCCATTGTATATATTCATCATGTCCGGGCTTTCAACGAAAGAGTGATATAAGTATTTGTTTTCAGGATCTACAGGATGATCAATTTTGAAAGTTCCTGCTCCTTTATTGAACGTTCCGGTAACCTGACCATCACCAGTTGAAGCGTCAAAGCTTATGGTGTATGTTCCACCGGCAGCACCATCTAAATATTGCTCAAATAAAATATCATTGTCTGCAAAAACTGCGTATTCATAAGAGTTTCTGGAAACGCCCAAATATCCAGCCTGTGTTCCTCCCAAGTCAGCAGAAAGTTGTCCAATTACTCCCCCACCTGTAAGGTCTTCAGCTTGTCCAAAAACACCATAAAATGCATTTCCCACAACACCAAAACCGCTTGGATTTCCACCATATATTCCTGCAGCAGTGCCGCTTGATGCCAATCCAATTATTCCGTGTGCATCCGGCTCAGTGCCGGTATTTTGGCCTAAAACTCCTGCTGACCAATCACCTGTGCCATCATAACTACCAAAAACAGCACCAACAGGGTTGGAAAATGTGCCTGCTGTAGAAACTGAATTGGCTTCAAGTGCGGCATAAGGACTGCTTGTACTTGTTGATAGGGCGCCTATGGCTATGCCACTTGCTGAGTGTGATGAAAGGATTCCTACTCCATCAGCAGTTGAGGTCGTTACTTCAACAGCTCCGGCATCAGCAGTAATTGTTCTTCCAACACCGGCACCACCACAATCATAAGCTTCGTCAAGTGTGTTACAGGAGCTTCCTCCACCGCTGCCAACCATAACCCATTCGGTTCCGTCCCAGTAATAGAACCCCTCGGCTAATGTTCCGGTAGAATTGTACACGAGTAGTCCGGTCTCCGGTCCATTCACAGGGTTAACATCATCAGTAACGTCATCCAGTTGTACCCTTGGAATCAATAAGCCTTTGTCTGCTGCTTCAAGATCCAGTAAGGCGGAACTGTGTGGTGTTGTAGTTCCGATACCAACATTGTCCTGTGCCTGCGTGTACATCAGGCCAAGAGCTAAAATCAAAAATGTTATAAGACCAATTTTTTTCATAATATTGTTTTCTTTAAAATTAATTTTTTTCATTTATCTAACCAGTGTTACTATTCCTACAATATCTTCCATATCATTCTGCAGGCGAATAAGGTACATGTAAGAGCCTGTAGGTAAGTCCTTTCCGTTATATTTGCCGTCCCATGGCTCATCTTCAGGGCCTCCGCTGTAAAGCAATTGTCCCCAGCGATTAAAAATTCTGACTTCTGCTTTTTCATAAAAAATCAGATTTTCAATTATCCAGGTGTCATTTACACCGTCACCATTTGGTGTGAATGCGTCAGGAATGCGGAGGCAATCTCTATCGCCTTCAAATATCTGAATCAGTGATACACTTTCTTTACAACCATGCACATCAGTGATGGTGAAATTATAAGTGCCTGCTGAAAGATTGTCTATATAGCTGGTGTCTGAGCTGCCGTTTTCCCATTCATAAACATAAGGAGGCGTGCCTCCGTTAACACTGAATTCTACAAGCCCATCACCACTGCCCAGACAATGCGGATCCGTGGTTTCATAATCAATGGAAAAGTCTGAGGGATGAACAACGATGTCCTGTTGATCACTGTCACCACAAGTTCCTTCAACTGAATAGGTGACCGTGTATGTGCCCGGCCCGGCAGCACCTACGTCAAAAATCCCATCCTGGTTGATATGCTCACCTGTCCAGGTACCACCACCGGTTGCTGTTTCAAGATTTACAGTGAAGTCTCCGTAACAAAAGGGACCGGCAGGCTCAATGCTTGCATCGGCTGTTTCCATTACTTCAATTGTGATCTGGCCGGTGTTGCCGCATGTTCCCAGTGAAACTGTATAGGTGATGGTGTGATCACCAACGCCGGCAACAGAAGGATCAAAAATGCCTGCAATTGAATCTGTAATCCCCGCTCCTGACCATATACCTCCGGGTGTCGCAGCAGTAAGGGTGAATGCTGTATCATTCAGGCAAACAGGATTGACAGGATCTATGCTTGCATCAGGTGCATCCACAACTTCAATTTCTATCTGATCGGAATCTGAGCAGTCTCCGTTGTTCACAGAATAAGTGATCAGATGTGTACCCAGGCCTGCTGACACAGGATCGAATATGCCGGCATCTGTATCTGTAATACCTGAACCAGACCATGTGCCTCCTTCTGTTGCTGCACTGAGTGTTTCCGGGGTACCATCCACACAGAAAGGACCGGCCGGTGTGATTGTTGCATCCGGTGTGTCAAAGACCTCAATTGTGATGTTGTCTGTTCCGGTACATCCGGAAACGCTTACTTCATAAGTAATGTTGTTTGTACCAACAATTGCTGTGGAAGGATCAAAAGTTCCGTTTGCAGCATCGGTAATTCCGTCTCCTGTCCAGGTGCCTCCGCCGGTTGCTGCTGTCAGATCAATTGCTGCATCATCAGAGCAGAAGTCTCCCGGATCAGTGATTGTTGCATCCGGAGTTGGGTTGACGGT
>JBKGYK010000035.1:0-31437 GCA_046546095.1 Bacteroidales bacterium | reverse complement strand
TACTTAATCTCTGTTTTACACGTTTTACAATAATACTCAGGCTTCAGATTCCCCAGAGGGAAAGCACTGAGGATGGCCAAGGTATGAGCCTATAAAACATCAAAAAGGCCTCCCAAAACGGAAAGCCTTTCTAATTTTAATGTATTGACCTACATTACTGAACTACAACCTGATGGATGCTGCGCTCACCATTTTCAAGCAAAATTTCAAGCATATACATGCCTTTCAGATCATCCACCTTCAGTATGGCGGATGTATTTTCCGGATTCAGGTGCTGGATTAGCTTACCATCCACACTGTACAACCTGATGGATGCCATGCTGTTTCCTGCCTCAACATATAGCTTTGTGCTGGCAGGATTCGGATACAGATCAACACCAGCCTTAGCATCTCCGGCTATGGTTGTAGTCGTCTGCACCTGAACGCCTCCGGTAGCAACACATCCATTTGAACCGGCAACAACCACGGAATACGATCCGGCTTCAAGCCCGGTGATGGTTTGCGTATTATCTCCGGTATTCCATGCATATGTATAGGGATCATCGCTGCCACTGACAAGCACAGTAACTTCACCATCTGCCTGACCGCTGCTGCTGACATCTGTCACATCAAAATCAAGCTCAGGTCGCTCCAGAACAGTAATATAATTGGTTTTAACCTCGCTTACAGACTCCATAGCATCGTTTTCAACGCTTAACTCAACGGTATAAACACCGGGATCTGCATACTGATGCACAGGATTTTGCTCTGTTGAGCCTTCACCATCACCAAATGACCATGACCAGTTTATCGCATCATTTGTACTTTCATCATTAAACTGCACGCTTAACGGTTCACAACCTTCTGTCTGGTCAGCGCTGAAATCTGCCAGGGTTTCAAACACAAACTCGGTACAGGCAGAAGCTGTACACCCGTTGGCATCCGTTACGGTAACACAGTAGGTTACGCCGGGCATGATGTTTTCATGTGTGGGTCCATTGTAGCCGGTATTCCAAACGTAATCCACATATGGCTCTGCTCCGTTGTCCGGGATTGCAGTGATGCTGCCATTCGGAATATCAGGACCGGTGGATGAAACGATGTCAAAACTTATGTTCATGCTCTGGGGTTCGGTTAGTGTGTAAGCTCCATTGTCTGAACATCCTGCACCGTCTGTTACGCTAAGGGAATACGTTCCGGCAGGTGCATTTGTCAACACCGCTTCGGAGCCCATATTCATACCACTCTCATTTTCCCAATTGTATGTATATGTGCCATCTCCACCTGAAATTTCTGGTGTAATTGTGCCATCGGCATCACCATAACAATCGAGGGTAGCACTACCATCTGCAACCACAAGTTCATCGTAAACCGTGATGTAATCTGTTATGCTGTGGGTATCGGAACCATAGCTGTTTGTTGCTGTCAGCTCAACGGTATACGTTCCGGCACTGCTGTACGTGTGCTGCGGGTTTTGATCTGTGGAGGTATTTCCATCCCCAAAATCCCATTCCCAGCTTGTGGGATCGTTGGAACTTAAATCAGTAAACTGAACGGTAAGGGAACCACAGCCTTCGGTAACATCGGCTTCAAAGGATGCAAGAACCACATCCGGACCGTCAGCAATGCTTCCGCAATCGCTGATTGTGCAATTATCCACATCTGTAATTGTCACACAATATGAACCAGCACATAAATCATCAATCGCAGACGTATTTGGCAGTCCATCCCCCCAATCAAAATAATATGGAGAGATTCCATTCGTCACATTGGCGGTAGCGGTACCATCGCAGGCACCAAAAGTTGTTTCATCCGTTGTTTCAACAGTCAACTGCATTGCTTCAGGTTCTGCAACTGTATAAGTGCCATTATCAGAACATCCGGCTGCATCATTCACTGTCAGATAGTATGTTCCTGCTCCAAGTTCAGTGATGGTTTCTGTTGAACCAAGGTTGCTGCCTGATTCATCTTCCCATGCGTATGTGTAAGTTCCTTCTCCTCCTGAGACAGTGGCTGTCAGGGAGGCATCGGTGTCTCCATTACAGTTAACTGATACAGATCCGTCAGTTACAGTAAGTGTTTCATATACCATGATGTAGTCCGTCAAACTGTAGGTATCAGAACCATAGCTGTTGGTTGCTGTCAGCTCAACGGTATACGTTCCGGGGCTGCTGTAGGTATGCTGCGGGTGTTGATCGGTGGAGGTATTTCCATCGCCAAAATCCCATTCCCAGCTTGTGGGGTCATTGACACTCAAATCAGTAAATTGAACGGTAAGGGAACCGCAGCCTTCGGTAACATCGGCTTCAAAATCTGCCACAGGAGGTTGCGGGCCTGATTGCACCTCACCTGAATTGATGGCTGTACAACCATTCGCATCATTAACCGTAACCTGATAAGATCCGGCACACAGGTTTGTCGCGGTTTGAGTCGTTTGACTAACATCCCAGTTATAATCATATCCCGGTGTTCCACCAGTCACATTGGCGGTAGCGGTACCATCACAGGCACCGGCCACGCTTTCGTTTGTAGTAGAAACCGTCACCTGCAGGGAATCAGGTTCTGTAACGGTGTAGGTGCCACTGGCGGTACATCCGGCTGCATCCGTAACAGTCAGGTAGTAATTTCCGGCAGGCAGAGCCGTTAGTGTCTGAGTGGTTCCCGGGCTTGTTCCGCTGCCATCTTCCCAGTAGTAAGCATACGTTCCTTCTCCGCCATAAACGGATGCAGTGATATCGGCATCGCTACCTCCGTTACAGGAAACAGATTCGCTGCTTTCGTTAATGGTGATTTCATCGTAAACCGTGATGTAATCGGTGATGCTGTGGTTATCAGACCCATAACTGTTTGTGGCTGTCAGTTCCACGGTGTATATTCCGGGGCTGCTGTAGGTATGCTGCGGGTGTTGATCGGTGGAGGTATTTCCATCGCCAAAATCCCATTCCCAGCTTGTGGGGTCATTGACACTCAAATCAGTAAATTGAACGGTAAGGGAACCGCAGCCTTCGGTAACATCGGCTTCAAAATCTGCCACAGGAGGTTGCGGGCCTGATTGCACCTCACCTGAATTGATGGCTGTACAACCATTCGCATCATTAACCGTAACCTGATAAGATCCGGCACACAGGTTTGTCGCGGTTTGAGTCGTTTGACTAACATCCCAGTTATAATCATATCCCGGTGTTCCACCAGTCACATTGGCGGTAGCGGTACCATCACAGGCACCGGCCACGCTTTCGTTTGTAGTAGAAACCGTCACCTGCAGGGAATCAGGTTCTGTAACGGTGTAGGTGCCACTGGCGGTACATCCGGCTGCATCCGTAACAGTCAGGTAGTAATTTCCGGCAGGCAGAGCCGTTAGTGTCTGAGTGGTTCCCGGGCTTGTTCCGCTGCCATCTTCCCAGTAGTAAGCATACGTTCCTTCTCCGCCATAAACGGATGCAGTGATATCGGCATCGCTACCTCCGTTACAGGAAACAGATTCGCTGCTTTCGTTAATGGTGATTTCATCGTAAACCGTGATGTAATCGGTGATGCTGTGGTTATCAGACCCATAACTGTTTGTGGCTGTCAGTTCCACGGTGTATATTCCGGGGCTGCTGTAGGTATGCTGCGGATGTTGATCGGTGGATGTATTTCCATCACCAAAATCCCATTCCCAGCTTGTGGGGTCATTGACACTCAAATCAGTAAACTGAACGGTAAGTGAGACACAAGCTTCAGTGGTATCCGCTTCAAAATCTGCAACGGGAGCAGGTGTAGTAGATGTAACGGTTTCACAACCGATAGCGGTACAGCCGTACCCGTTGATCACCGTGACGCAATACGTTCCGGCACAAAGATCCGTAGCAGTTGCAGTTGCCTGATTGCCAGGATCATTCCAAACATAGGTCAAAGGCGGATAATCACCATCGGTTACTGTTACCGTTACTGAGCCATCACAATTGTTACCGTTTTCCTGAGTAGAACTGAATGACAGTGCCGGAACAGGATTCACCGTCAGATTTACATCATCAGCAGCAGTACAACCGTTGGCATCGGTAACCTCAACGCTGTAATTCCCGGCGGTATCTGCGGTAATGGTTTGTGTGGTTTCTCCGGAATTCCACAGATAAGATGCAAAACCACTACCGGCATCGAAAGTGTAATCATCACCTTCGCAAATTTCCTGATCAGCACCAAGGTCCACCGTTGGCATATCATGAATGGTAACGCTTGCTTCAGTACGTGGCGAAACACAGGTCTCATCCAGGCGTACCTGCCAGTCGTAAAAGTAGTAATAATACTCAAGGTCACCGGCGGTGTTATCATGGATGGACAGCACATCTGTAATTTCATACGGATATGGCAAATCAACCCCACTGCCGCCATTGCGGTATAGGTTTGGCGATTCGGGCCCCATAAGGGTATAATTGGTTCCTGCGGGAACAGTGAAATTCAGATCCACAACACTTTCGCCATCGGGAATGGTTACCGTTGTGCTGGCAATTTCGGTATCCGTATTATCCAGCAGGCTGATGCTTCTGTCACCGGCACCATCGGCATATACTTTTACAGATTCGATCACAAAATCCGTATAAGCATCAAAAATAAGTCCGTGCTGATTGGTATTTGTGAAATATCCACCATCACCGGTGTTGTCAGTTTTACCACCAGCATAATACTGTGGATTTACAATGGTATTGTCTGCATAAACGGTGGTTGTGGCCGAATAATTATCGGTATAATCTGCTCCTGTTGCCAGCAGGTTACCACCGGTTTCTGCATCGTACCAGTTGACTTCGCCTGAAGCTGTGGAAGACAATGTCACTGAGCCGGCACCACAATTTTCTTCATCGGCGATGACCGGTTCATCCGGCATATCAATGGTGATGTAATCTGTCATGGTGGTGTCATCGGAGCCGTGCGCATTACTAACGGTAAGCGTTACCGTGTATGTTCCATCGGCATCGTAGGTGTGAAGTGGGTTTTGTAGTGTGGATGTATTGCCGTCTCCAAAATCCCAGCTCCATGATTCTGCCAGCGAGGATTCATCCTGAAACTGAATAATGCCATTGCAATTGCTGGTTTCTGCAGCAGAAAACGCAGCAGTTGGCGGAATGTCTGGAGATATAACATTTACAGAATAATCCTCAACTTCACCATAAGTACTGTTACCACAGGGGGTATCGTTGGGCCCGTATCCATCACGGTTGTAATGCACCCTTACGCGCATTCTGGTTTCCTGCAGGTTTGCATCGTTGGGTACTGTAATGTTACCGTTGTAGGTCTGTGCATTTTCAATATTGCTTCGATACACCTCTTCACCGGCGTCCTCAAAGTCACCATCGCAATTCCAGTCTGCCCAAATGATGCACTGATTATAATCATACGCTGCTCCCGCATCCACAGAAAAAGCATAGGTATCTCCCGGATAAACATCCGTTGACTGAGCGGTAAAATCGGTATAATTGGCAGCATTGGAGGCATTGGCTATGGTATTGAATGAAAAATCTGCGATATACATTTCAGTTTCATCATCGGATCCGGCATCGCAATAATCAACAAGCACATTGACGTAGCCTGTTTTGGTTTCGGTATCGCTTCCGTATGCATTGGTAGCCGTCATGCTGACATCATATGTACCGGCCGTATTGTATGTAACGGATGGATTCTGAGCTGTTTCTGTGTCTGGTGTTCCGCCATCAAATGTCCAGTCCCATGAGGAAGGATTACCAGAAGAAATATCGGTAAAGTCAACAGTTCCGCCAACATTTACAGTTGTTGCAGAAGCAGAGAAGTCTGCTGTAGGTGCTGTAGGTGCGGAAACGCTGATATAATCCTGTTTCAGTTCATTTACGGTACAGCCTTCAGAGGTAATTTCAAGATTGACATCGTATGTGCCGGCCGTATTATAAACCGGAGATGGGCTGGCATCCGTTGAACTGTTGGGTGTAGCACCGGTAAGCGTCCAGTTGTATGCAGTGATGGTTCCGGTGCTCTGATCGGTAAAGTTTACCGTTTCTCCTTCAAAAATGCTGGTCTGATCTGCTGTAAAATCCGGCACACCGACATTGTCCGGGATGAGTTGTACATCCAGGCGGGTACTGTCATCGTTAAGCACATTTACTGTATGTGTTTGTGATTGATATCCGGGTTTTGAAAAGGTAACATCCCAGCTACCCTCGTAAATTGGACGATGATAATTACCAACCGGAGCGGAGGAATATACATGAGAGCTGTCCTGATCATGCCCGGCAATTTCTACACGCACACCAGCCACAGGGTTACCGTTACATGCATCCGTAACAAGGCCACGGAAACCATAAAGTACCTGTTCGGTATAATCAAGCATGGCCTGTTTGTTGTAATTCCACATGTCGGGAAGGTCTTCAACATCCAGCTTTTTTAATGAAGAGTATTCTATGGTTGTTTCGCGACATTGGTGAAAATAGTTCATATAATCCTGACGGCTACCGGTTATAACATACCAGTCGCCACCTTCAGTAACCCCACCCTGATCGGTAAAATATCCCGCGGGACTGTTATTTTGCGCCAGGTCAGCATATATCCAACTCACATATTGCCACCAGGTATCATCTGCATGGGCATTTTCGGCAGTTGTCCAGTTATCCCAGGGATAGTTGATCAACTCAGCCCCACCATGGGTATTTGCTGACATGACAAAATCATGCAATTCGGCATAATCTATCATCAACTGTGTTTCAGTCTGTGTAGCATTTCCATCGGGATTTTGGCCATCCTCCTGATCCGGAAAATTTCTGTTCAGGTCAACACCATTGGCATTTGCCCTGATGGAGCCGGAGACATCCGTATAACCTGCTGAATTGTTAAACGTTCCATCGGGATTTGCAAGGGGGTTTACATAGATTTCAATTTCATCCACAAGCAAGGTAGCCTGAGGATCTGTTCCGTAATTTGACAATAGATAATCAATGAATCTCAATCCCAGAACATAGCCTGCCAGTTCATCCCCGTGCATGGTATTTGACCAGAAAAACTCCGGTTCATCTTCATCGGTATCAACATTATCAGAAATTCTAAGGGCAATTAGATCCACTCCGTTCACAGATTGTCCGATGGTTTCGATTGAACACAAATCGGGATAATTTGTAACAAAATCGTTCATCATCTGCACATACACATCATGGGTTGGATAACGATCCCAGGATGCCATTTCTGCCGTTGTGGTAGCCATCGTCAGGGATTTTGACTGATCGTAATACGATTCTACCGGTTGAAATTTAAGTCCATAATCCAGAAACTCATCAAACGCTTCATCCGACAAGGCATAGGCATAAAACGTATTTCCCTCTCTGTGATCAAAAGACAGGTGCTCTTGCAATTCCTGAATGGTTTCAGGAGAATCGCATGTAAACTCAAAATAAAATTCTCCTCGTTCGGCAAGGGTTTGTTGTGCAAAATCCAGATTGGGCTGCTCCTGTGTCCAGGCAACAAATCCAACAAATAAGCTGATAATTACAATGGCAATTCGTTTCATAAAAATATCTGATTAATGGATTACTATTTTTCTGTGAATACTCTTATTCGTTTTACTGATTCGCAGCAGATGCAAGCCTGCCTGCAAATCAGAAACATTTATTTTCATTTCCAGAGAGTGCAGTTTTCCGGCAAACACCTGTTTTCCTGAAGCATTGTAGAATGCTAAGGCAGCTCCCTCCCACTCTGCTGGTACGGATACCTGTAAAAAGTCAGAAGCAGGATTGGGATACACTTTCAGGTCAGCAAAATCAGCAGGATTAACGCTGCTTTGAGACACCACAATTTCCTCCGAATACTGATTTGAACCACAGGCATTGTAAGCTGTGAGTTGAACTGTATATTCCCCTACGCTGTCATAGGCATGCTGAGGATTTGTTTCTACAGAAGAATTACCGTCACCAAAATCCCAGGCATAAGTTTCTGCAAAGAGAGAATTGTTATCAAAATCCACAAGGAGCCCGTCATGAAGTGGTTCAAAATCAGCCTGAGGAGCTTCATTCAGTGCCGCAAAAACAGGCACTCGTTCGGAATAACAATCTGGTGTAGATACTTCCCAGTTATAAAAATAGGGATAGAAACTTTCTGAACCTGACCAGCCAGAACCTGAATCAGAGTCCTTGATACTCATAATGTCTGCCCATTCATAGGGATAATCAAAAGAAGACATCCATCCTGTTTCTCCTTGCAGCAGATCGCAATCGGCATTGGCTGCCAGCCGGTAATCATTTCCCGGATATACAACAAAATCAAGATTGATGGTTTGCTCGCCTTCTGCAATGCTAATATTTTGTGATTCAAGTACATTTCCTGCATTGTCCTGTAAACTGATGATTCGGTCTCCGGATGAGCCGGCATAAACTTTCACAGAATTGATAATACCGGTTTGATAACAATCAAACACAAGGTAATGCACCGCACCGTCATTGTTGTAGCTTCCCCCTTCACTGTTATCGGGTTCACCGAGCAGTCCGGTTTCTCCGGGAAACTCAGCTTCGGCAAAATATGTATGGGATTCTGTCAGCACCGGAGTGGTATATGTATTTCCGGATGCAATAGCCGTCTCATCTGTCTGGTTTTCGTACCAATACACATCGCCATCTGAAAAAGCCTGCAGGGTCATGACCCCTGAATTTTCACATAGTGTTGCATTATGCAGGGAGTCGAATTCGCTTAGGTCCAAGTAAAGATACTCATTTTTGATTTCTGTATCCGATCCGTTTTCATTGCTGACTTCCAGACTGACAGTATATGTTCCGTTCTCATAATACCTGTGTACAGGGTTTTCCTCTGTTGAAGTGGTGCCGTCACCAAAGTCCCAAAGGTAAAACATCTCTCCTGCCCCTTCGGTAAGATTAGAAAAGTTTACCTCACCGGAGCATTCTGCCAGAGTGTCCCTTACAAAGAAATCCGCATCAGGTGGTAAAATATCCAGGGAAACCAGTTGCACATTCTGAATAATGGTTTCATCCTGCTCCAGATTAAACGCCAGTGTTTTGGTCTGATATCCTTCTTTTGAAAAGCTCAGCTCCCAGGTACCCGGAGCCAGTGGTCTGTGATAATCACCGGCAGGGAGGGCAGATGTCACAAATGAATTATTAAAATCATGCTCCTGAATGCGTATTTCTGCCTCCAGGGGTTCACCAGTGACAGAATCCGTGATGATGCCATGGATTCCTTTGCGGGCTTCTGCAAAATAGTCAAGCAGTGCATCCCGATTGTACAGCCAGTGGTCGGGCAGGTCTTCAGCATCCAGCAATTTCTGGTTAGACCATTCCAGGGTTGTTTCCCTGCAGTTTTGAAAATAATTCATATAATCCTGCCGTGAACCGTCGATGGAATACCATTGGTATCCGTTTGTGATGCCGTTATCCTGCAGGGTCATGTAATCAGAGTTTTGCTCATGTACCTTATCGGCATATGCCCTGGATATATCGTACCACCAGTCATTATCTGCATGGAGGGTTTCCCACGTATCCCAGGGATAATTCACCACTTCGGCCCCGGAATGGGTATTGGCAGACATGACAAAATGCCGTTCAGAAGCAAAGTCCATCATTGCCAGGTTTTCCACGGCGGTGGGATTGCCATCGGGATGATCATTGCCTCCCGGATCCGGAAAATTCCGGTTCAGATCAACACCATCTGCATTATAGCGGGTTGCCTGACTGACATCGTTTTCATCATTGCCATATGTGCCGTCGGGATTGGATAAGGGATTGATCCATATTTCCAGATTATCAACCAGGCTATCAACCTGAGCATTGCTGCCGTAATTTGTCAACAGATAATCTATCATCCTCAGGGGAAGCATATAGCCAATTAATTCATCACCATGCATTTGTCCGCTGAGAAAAAATTCAGGTTCATCCTCATCTGTTTGTGGGTTGTCGGATATTTTCAGGACAAGTATTGCCCTGCCCTCAACTGAAAATCCAATGGTATCAAGATAACAAATGTCAGGATAAGCAGCGGCATAATCCAGCATCATATCCTGATACACTGACCATGTGGGATATTTATCCCAATTGGCCATTTCCGCAGTGGTAGCAGCCATGGTGATGGCTCTGAGATTATTGTAGTAAGGCTGGTGCAGTTCCGGTCTGAAACCTAGTTCAATTGCCTTTTCGTACTGTGTTCTGTTAAGATATGCAAGGACACTTTTCTCCGAAATTTTCTCTATTGTAGTTACGCGGCTCAGGATGTTTAACTGTTCATAATCCGAAGTAGGAATTTCCACGACCGCCTCACCCCTTTTCTCAATCATTTGCACAACAGTCTGTGCATGCAATACGTTCACTGTCAACATCACAAATGCAAAAATCGCAAACAACAAGCTTGATCTTCTCATAACATATCTGGAATAAAACAATAAAATTACAAAAAAAATCGTAATTTCACCATTGAAATTGTAGCTTAGATGCAGATAATTCACAAATAGTTGTATTGTATGTCACATAAAATCAGTTTTACCGGAAGTGGAAATGTAGGAACCAACCTTGCGAGGACATTGTTTCAGCATGGCTACAAAATTGAGAGCATCATCAGTCGTCATATTGAGAATGCCAGGCAGCTTGCAGCACAGGTTAATGCCTGTCCGGGGACGAGTCTGAATGATTTGGATAACAATTCGGACATTTTATTATTCGCTGTCAGTGACGATGTTTTGCCTGAAATACTGGAGGGCTTTGATTTTGGAGACAAGGTATTGATCCATACAGCCGGCAGTTTGTCGCTGGATACTTTTCAGGGACACAGCAAAAACTATGGTGTTTTGTACCCTCTTCAGACCTTCAGCAAGCACAGGGTAGCAGATTTCATGAATCTGCCCGTATTCATTGAAGCAAACAACAATTACGCTTTAAGTTGCATCAGGCAGATTGCAGAGAAAATTTCCAGGCATGTGTATGTTGTCAATTCAGAGGAAAGACTTAGGCTGCATACTGCGGCTGTCTTTGCCTGTAATTTTGTCAATCACATGTACAGCATAGCTGAGGAAATTGTTTCTGAAAGTGGCATGGGAATAGAAATTTTTGAACCACTGATAAGGGAAACTGCGGATAAAGCATTAAGGCTGGGAGATCCGGCCAAAAGCCAGACAGGACCGGCTTTACGAAATGACAAAAGCACAATGGACAAGCATCTGACACTATTGAAAGACAATAAAGACCTGTATGACTTGTATAAAATCCTGAGTAATCGTATCTTTGAGACAAGTATAAAGGAAAGAAAATGACACCACTGAAAGATTTAAATTTCAAGGAGAAATTAAGAAATATCAAAGCCTTTGTGTTTGATGTTGACGGGGTTTTATCCAAAGCCATTGTCTCCATTGAAGACAATGGAAAACTGGGACGCACCACCAATGTGAGGGATGGCTTTGCTATAAAGAGGGCACTAGAAGAGGGCTACATGATAGGTATTATCAGTGGAGGAAAAAACGGTTCGGTTTCAGAACGCTATGGCAATCTGGGAGTAAAGAGCATTTACCTCAACTCATCGGACAAGATGGCTGATTTCAGAGACTTCCTCAATGAATATCAGCTGGATGCATCGCAGGTTTTGTACATGGGAGATGACCTGCCTGATTATGATGTGATGACAGAATCCGGTGTTGCCACCTGTCCGGCAGATGCTGCCGAAGAAATTAAGGGTATTTCCCTGTATATTTCCGAAAAAAAGGGTGGTGAAGCCTGTGTCCGGGATATCATAAGCCAGGTAATGCGAACACAAAACAAATGGTATAAATAGAAATATGCGCGCCTTTTTACAACTCATACGTTTTCAGCAGCTCATCATCATTGCAGCCTGCATGTATTCCATCCGGTATTTTTTGCTGGAACCTGTATTGCAATATTTTGGCTATTCCCTCAGTCTTCCTGACTTTGATTTTGGACTTCTAACAGCCAGTGTACTGCTGATTTCAGCAGGTGCCAGCGTGATCAATAATTATTTTGACCGCAAAGCTGATTTGCATAATCGCCCAAACCAGGTAGTGGTAGGAATAAGCATTGACAGACGAATGGCCATCATCCTGCACTCCGTATTTTCTGCGCTGGGAATCATTGCGGGCTGGCTTGTTGCATGGCGTGCAGGTTTTTTCTGGTTCGGACTGATTTTTCCTTTCATAAGTTTTATTTTCTGGAGGTATTCTGCTGTTTATAAAAGAAAACTCCTTATCGGAAATATCATCATTTCCCTGCTCATTGCCGGTATCCCATTCCTGGTTTTTGTTTTCGAATATTTCTTTGCAATTAAAATCATGGGTAAAGATATCCCTGAACTCTTATTCCATCACCTGATGGTAATAAATCTGGGCATCAGCACCGCAGCATTTTTTCTTTATATGGCGCATGAAATCGCCAAAGACATCCATGACTTCAGAGGTGATTATCAGGCAGGGGCACGAACACTGCCCATCACCATGGGAAAAAAAGCTGCCAGAACCATTATCAGCCTGATTCTACTTATCTTCATCACCCTTGTGGTAATAGCCTGGTTTGTGTACCTCCGGGAACTACCATGGCTCGAATACAGCCTGCCGAGTATGATTTATATTCTGGCTTTCATTGTTTTGCCTTCTGCCTTTCTGTCTTTACATATTTTCAATTTGAAAAAAAAGAGCCAAATCAGGAAATTTTATTCCACAATCAAATTTATTATGTTGATGGGATTGCTTTTCACCATTGTCATATACCTGAACATCCAGTACTAATATGATAGAAAAACTCAATAAGACATACCAATTCATACTAGCCAGTCGGTCACCCAGGCGTCAGCGACTAATTCACGATCTGGGTCTTCGTTTTAGTCTTAGAAAATCAGCTCTTGAAGAAGAGATCATTCCTGAGGATATGCCCGAAGAGGAAATTGCCTGTTCGCTGGCAAGGCAAAAAGCTGAACTCACTGAACTAAAAGAAGAAAACGAGCTTATCATCACTGCCGACACAATTGTGTGGCACAAAGACAGGGTACTGGGTAAACCCCGGGATTATTCTGATGCATTTCAGATGCTCAAAAGACTTTCCGGTGAGATGCACTCTGTCATTACAGGCATTTGCCTGAGAGACAAAAACGGACTGGAAAGCTTTTATGCAGAGACCCTGGTTCATTTTACCAGCATCACTGATGAAGAAATCAGGAATTACCTGGAAAGATACAAGCCATATGACAAAGCAGGAGCCTACGGGATACAGGAATGGATCGGCTATATTGGCATTGACCATATTGAAGGCTCATACTACAATGTGGTGGGATTGCCGGTACAATTGTTGTATGACCGGCTGAAAAACAGATTGCAACAGAATCAACTTATGTAACAAACAACTAAAAAAATAATACGATGAAAAAGAGAATCACCAGTTTACTAATAGGGATTTTTGTTTTGACAGCCTTCAATCTGAAAGCTGATGAGGGGATGTGGATTCCCATGTTTCTGGAAAAATACAATATTGAAGAGATGCAGGAGCTTGGGTTCAGCCTGAGTGCAGAAGACATATACAGCATCAACAATAACAGCATGAAAGATGCCGTCATGATTTTTGGCGGAGGTTGTACAGGAGAGCTCATTTCCGATCAGGGACTGTTGATAACCAATCATCATTGCGGTTACGGGAACATTCAGAGACACAGCTCTTTGGAAAATGACTATCTTACAGATGGATTCTGGGCCATGTCAAAAGAAGAAGAACTCACCAACCCGGGTCTGGAAGTACGTTTTTTAGAATATATGGAAGATGTAACAGAAAAAGTTCTGGATGGAGTTACATCAGAGATGAGCGAAAAGGAAAGGCAGACCACAATAGACAAAAACATGGATAAAATCCGTACTGCTGCAGGCGAAGACAATGAGTATGAAATCAGCATCAAGCCCTTTTTCCATGGAAATCAGTTTTTTCTGTTTGCAAACAAGGTTTACAAGGATGTCAGGCTTGTTGGAGCGCCTCCTTCAGCCATAGGCAAATTTGGCGGGGATACTGACAACTGGATGTGGCCCAGGCACACCGGAGATTTTTCACTTTTCCGGATATACACAGCACCTGATGGCAGCCCTGCCGAATACAGTGAAGAAAACATTCCCATGAAACCTGAAGAGCATTTCCCCATCTCTATCAGAGGGGTTGAAAAAGGTGACTTCACGATGGTTTTCGGTTACCCGGGTAGTACTGACACTTATGCACCCAGCTATGAACTGGAGCTGGTGACTGAAACGATAAATCCTCTGCGCATTGGCATGCGGGACCGCATTCTGGACAAAATGAAAGCTGCCATGGAATCTGACCCACTCATCCGTATACAGTATGCAAGCAAGGCAGCCGGCACATCCAACGGCTGGAAAAAATGGATAGGGGAAAACCGCGGCCTGGAACGCATGAATGCCATTGAGAGAAAGAAACAATCAGAACAGGCCTTTACCCAATGGGCCAGGGGAAGCAATTATGAAAACATCCTTGAACAGTACGAGACAATTTATACAGAACTCACACCATACAAAAAAGTAACTACCGGTATCTTTGAGGCACTGAACGGCATCGAACTGGTAAAACTCACATCAGCAGCCAGAAGCCTGGTCAGGTATTCTGATGAGGATGCCTCCGAAGAAAAAATCAAGGCACTTCTGGAAAACCTGGAATCACGCAGCAAAAGCTTTTATAAAGACTATGATCAGGCTACAGCAAAAGCCATTACCAAAGTGACGCTGGATTATTACATGCAGAGTATTGATGAAACATTCTGGCCCGAAATTATGGAAGACATCCAGAAAAAAGGTCTGGATAAGACGGTTGACAAGATGTTTGACAAATCACTGTTTGCCAGTGAAGAAAAGATGAATGAATTTGTGGAAGGTTATAACGGGAAAACAAAAAAAATAACAAAAGACCCTGTATATGCATTGTATATGGATTTTGTCAACATGTACATGGATGAACTGACACCAAAAACCACTAAGCTGGAAACCAGTCTGGACAGCCTGGACAGAGAGTACATGGCTGCATGGATGAAATTCAAAGAAGACAAAGCACTGTACCCGGATGCCAATTTCACATTGCGGGTAGGCTATGGTCAGGTAGATGATTATTCACCCCGTGATGCTGTGGAATATAAACATTACACCACCATTGAAGGTATCATTGAAAAAGATAATCCTGAAATATACGATTATGATGTACCTGAAAAACTAAAAAAACTCTACCGTGAAAAAGATTATGGCCCCTATGCTGCAGAAGATGGCACAGTACACGTTTGTTTCACAGCCAGCAACCACACTACAGGTGGAAATTCAGGTTCTCCTGTGGTAAACAGCGAAGGACACATGATAGGCATCAATTTTGACCGGAACTGGGAAGGTACCATGAGTGATCTCATGTACGATCCGGACATGTGCCGAAACATCAGTCTGGACATGCGTTACGCACTGTTCATCATTGACAGATTTGCAGGTGCCGGACATTTGGTGGATGAGATGACAATTATTCGCTAAATCTTTTATAATTTTATCCTTTAAATAAAAAACATGCACTATGATCAATAAAGTTATCCTTTTGGGGAACATTGGTAAAGACCCCGACATCAATTATATTCAACCGGATGTACCTCTGGCTAAGTTCCCTCTGGCTACTGATGAATCGTTTAAACGCCGTGACGGACAGTGGGAAGACCGCACCGAATGGCATAATATTATCGCATGGAGGGGCCTTGCAAAATATGTTGAAAACAACATCAAAAAGGGAATGCAGGTTTTTGTTGAAGGCAAAATCCAGACCCGTAAATACGAAGACCAGAACGGTCAGGAGCGTTATATCACGCAAATTGTTGCAGAATCAATCCGCATCAGCAACAAACGGGGACTTGGTGACAACATGCCTTCAGACAACACTCAGGGACAAGCCGGCGAACCACAGCCATCTGAGAATCAGCAGCAGCAAAACACTACTGCAAAGCAGGCACCACCGGCAGAAAACAATGACCCTTTTGGCAATGATGAACAGACAGATGACGATTTGCCATTTTAACTGATCACCCATGGCAATAACAACCGGCATTATTCTGGTACTTATTCTGCTTGTGTGTTCAGCCCTTGTTTCAGGGTCAGAAGTTGCATTTTTCTCACTTTCTGATAGTGACAAACAAAGCATGGCAGAACGACAGAGCCTTGCTTCGAAACTGGCCATGAGGCTTCTGGACAAACCAGAGTCTTTGCTTGCCACAATACTGGTGGCCAAAAACCTGATGAATGTAGCAGTGATTATCATTCTTGCACACATCAGCCATCCTTTGTTTCAGGATGCAGGCTCCACACTGGTGGTTTTTGTTGTTCAGGTTGCTGTGCTCACTTTTGTGCTGCTTTTGCTCGGTGAGCTCATGCCAAAAACCTATGCCAATCAGTTCGCTCATCGTTATGCCGTTCTGATGGCTTTTCCACTTCAGGCTTTGCGTATTGTTCTTTATCCTTTATCCATTTTGCTGACCAGCGGTACCGGTATTATCAATAAAAAACTCACCAACAGTGAGCAAAATGTAAGCATGGACGAACTCAGCCAGGCCATCGAGGAGGCTTCAGATGACCTCACAGATGAAAAGGAAATGCTGGAAGGCATTGTAAATTTCTCCAATATTCAGGTAAAAGAAATCATGAAGCCAAGGCTGAATATCGTTGCGCTGGACTATGGCTACAGCATGAAAAAAGTGATCGGAGTGATTGTGGAATCAGGATATTCCCGCCTGCCGGTATATGAAGATGATTTTGACAACATTCGCGGTATTCTGTATGTGAAAGATCTGCTGCCTTACATTAATCTTAAACAAAAACAGGATTTCAACTGGCAACAACTGATCCGGGAATTTTATTTTGTTCCCGAATCAAAAATAATTTCAGAATTGCTGGAAGAATTTCAGCAGAAAAAAATACACATGGCAATCGTCATCGACGAATATGGTGGCACCAGCGGTCTGGTTACCCTGGAAGATATTCTGGAAGAAATCGTTGGAGAAATTACAGATGAGTCTGATGTTGAAGAAGCATTGTACAATAAAACAGGAGACAAAACCTGGGAATTTGCCGGTAGGATTTCCCTGAATGATTTTTGCAAAATTGTGGACTGTGACATCAAACAGTTTGATGAAATCAAAGGTGATGCCGATTCCCTTGCCGGACTAATCCTTGAAATTAAGGGAGAAATGCCACAGGAAAATGATAAACTTCCTTTCGGGAGGTTCGTTTTCACCATCAAAGGCGTTGACAAACGTCGTATTAAACTTATAGAAGTGTATGCCAAAGACAAATAAGCTATATGCAATAGTTCTCATTGCATTGCTATCAGCCATCATGCTGACCGGATGCAACAGGAACAAAAACAATGTACCCAAACCCAAAGGCTATTTCAGAATTGATTTGCCCAAAAAAAATTACATCCGTTATGAGGGTGAATGCCCCTATCATTTTGATTATCCGGAATATGCCATTATTTTTCCGGGAAAAGAAGAAAATCCCTGTTGGCTGAATATTCATTTCCCTCTGCAGGATGCGACCATCTACCTTACCTACAAATCTGTTGATGGGGATTTGCACAGCATGACAGAAGACAGCCGGGAACTTGCTTATAAGCATACAACAAAAGCAGAAGCAATCAATGAAACAAGTTTCACCAATGAGGAAAACGATGTTTATGGCATCATGTATGACCTCCGCGGCAATGTTGCATCTGCACTGCAGTTTCACCTGACAGACAGCACAAATCATTTTATCAGAGGATCATTGTATTTCAACACCAAACCAAATAAAGACAGCGTAGCACCTGTTCTGAAATTCATCAGGAAGGATGTTGTACAATTGATAGAAAGCACAGAATGGAAATAGATTAGATTATGGTTATTCATCACATTATCCCATCAGAAGACATAACAATATACCTGTTGGAACTTCCTCATTTGAGTTCCGTAGATAATATTTCCCTTACAAAAGAGGAAAAACAAAAACTGAACTTGCTGAAAAGCCCTTCCCGCAAAAGAGAATATCTTGCAGTGCGGAGTCTTCTTCATCACACAGGACTGAAAGGTAAGCTTATATATAAAAACAAGCGTCCGAAACTGAAAGACAGCCCATACAAGATCAGCCTTTCTCATTGCAAAACGCATGCTGCACTCGCATTATCGCAACAAAAGGTTGGTGTGGATATTGAAGCTCCCGGCAATCGTATCAAAAAAACACTGGGAAAATTTCTTGGCAAAGAGGAAATCCAAATGGCCGGAAATGACATCCATAAACTGACTCTTTTCTGGTCTGCCAAAGAGAGTATATACAAAATCAACAACCGGCTGAATAATTTCAAAAGGGACATGCGCATCACCGCTCTTGATATGGATAAGCAATATATTGGTGTTGAATGTAAAGACAAACATCGTTCCTGCTTTTTCAAAAACATGAGTGATGTAATTGTGACATGGTGCGTGGATTAGCAGCAGAGGGAGCAGACTTCAGACAACTCTCATAAAACATAACTTTATTCAACAATAAGCAGCCTGCAGACAACATGAGTTCCTGCATACCGGCGTTTATTTACTGATACAGGCAATACTATAAGCTGTTGCAGCAGACAGGGAGCAAACAGTTTAGGCGGTAGTGCGTGATGCACAATCGGCCTAAGCAGCCATATCAGCAATATCAGGTTTCCCGACAGACATAGCATCTTAACATCATTTTAACGTGGTTTTCCTGTAACAATACTGCAGATACCTTCGTCAAGCAAGCAAATATCAGAAAGAAACCTACAAATATCTTATGTATGAAAATCAAAAATACAATTATCGGTCTGTTTTTATTGATGATGCTTTGTAATGGAGCAACCGCACTGGCTGGCGAAGCAGGAGGGAAAATCACAGGGGCAATTATTTCCGGCAACTCACAGGAGCCTGTTGCTTTTGCCAACATCACTTTGTTTAATTCTGCAAATAAACTAATTACCGGCACATTAAGTGACAAAAACGGCAAATTCGAGTTTGAAGAACTTAATTTTGATAAATATAGGCTGGAAATTTCCTGCCTTGGGTATGCAAAACTGGAGAAAGAAATTGACTTGAGTTCAGAAAGCTCCGTGAAAAAACTTGGAGAAATACATTTACAACCATCAGCAGAAAAACTTGGTGAAGTAGAGATATCCGAAGAGCGCATGAAAGGGGAACAGGAAGTTGACCGTACGGTATTTACCATCAATGAAGAAATACAAAAAACCGCTTCTGACGGCATGGATGTCCTGAAGAATATTCCCGGGGTAAGTGTTGATTTCCAGGACAACATCACACTTGAAGGAAGCGGCAACATTATGTATCTTGTCAATGGTGTTAAACGCAACAAAAATTATGTGGCACAGCTCAATCCCAAAGATTTCAACAAGGTAGAAATAATCACCAATCCCGGTGTTGAATATGAAGCTGATATAGATGCTGTGATCAACATTGTCACCCGCAGCAGGCAAACCGGTGGCAGAGGAAGCATCAGCTTGCAGGGAGCAGATCCTGACAATTTCCTTGGCAATGGAAACGCCAGCCTTCAATACGGGAATAAAAATTTCAGGGTTTTTGTATCAGACCGCTTCCATTACGAAAATTTTCCGGGCAGCAAACTCATCACAAACCGTATTATTCAGAACAGTGACACCATCATCACAGAGACTAAAGGCAATGGCCGGGCATCCTGGCTTAACAACAGTTTTAGTTATGGATTTGACTGGTTTATCAATGACAAGAACATCATCAATCTGTATGGTGAATATTATCTCCACCAGACCAACAATTCAAATTATCTCTTACACAGCATTGAACGCTACAATTCCGAAACCGGCAGTGAATATGATTTGAATCAAAGTGTTTTATCGGACAATAAGCGTCTTTACAATTCATTATTTTACAAACATGACTTTGAAGATAAGGAACACTACCTGAGCTCACAATGGAACCATTACAGGTACAGTTCAAATGCCAACAACCACTATGATTATCAATACACCTATATCAATCCTGAAATAAGCCCTGATTTGCATCACAGCCGCAACGAAAAAATCCGCAACGAGCGTCAGAGATTGGAATGGAAGAATGACTACAGCAGAAAACTTGGCAAACATCGATTCGGTGCAGGCGCACTCTCCTATTATCAGTGGTTTGACAATAACTATGAACTGAGTTCGGATTCCGAAAAGAATTTTGTATACAATGAATTCAGGCAGGAAGCTTACCTGAGTACAAAAGGTGGCACTAAATCAATTCAGTACAGTGGTGGTGTAAGAATGGCATATTCAAAAAGCCTGATTGAGGAAGATGTTACCAATACTTATACCGAGTGGCTACCCAAAATCAGTCTGCAATACAATATCAGCAAAACTTCCTCTCTGAATCTCAGTGCAAGACGACGCATATACCGTCCCGGTCTTAACCAGCTCAATCCGTTCATAAGCACAATCACCGATCGGGTGATACAAACCGGAAACCCGGATTTGAAACCACAGGTGCTGAATCGCACTGAGCTGAAATATACTGTCAACATTAAAACAAGCTATCTGGCACCCAAGCTGTTTCTGGACTATACAACAAACAGTATCCAGCAGGATATCAGTTTCACAGATGACGGCACAGCCATCATGCGGCCGGAAAATGTCGGACAACGATATGTTTACGGGCTAGGCTTATCCGGTGCCATAGTCATCGGAAAATGGTTCCGGATGAATCCTTCGTTGAGCCTTTATCAGGTTGAAGTAGCCGGCCCGGGAGGGTATCAGAAAAAATTTGTATCATATCGTATCAACGGCCACCTCATTCTTTCTCCTTTTACAAACAAATCTTTCTCCTTTTTGGCCAACCTTGAAATGAAGGGACCCCAGCCCGGATACAAATCTGTTTCCTACAGAGACCCCCTGGTGTTTGCAGGCATCAACTGGCAGATTTCAAAAAGTTTCACCGCATCTACTTTTGTGGCACCACTATTTGGTGGTTTTACTTATGAAGAAACAGAACACCGGGATGGTGACTATCATCACCTGAGCAGCAACCGGATAGACTCATCATGGCTCGTAGCTCTGGAAATCAAGTATGAATTTACCTGGGGAAAAACTCCACGCAGACTACAACGCTCAACTGATTATGAACGTGACGGAAATGGAGGCACTCTGTAACATGAAATTACAAAAATGTCGCATTTTTCATTTATCCCTGTTTTGCAATTTGCAGAACAGGGATAATATAGAATAAACAGTTTCTGCACAGGATGCAGCCAACAGTTTAAGCCCATATGCCGTTTTCTAAACATTTTCTGCGGGAGATTGTCATTATGTAAAATGAACATTCCTGACGCATATTTTGAATGACCGGTTATATCCGGTCTGAAATGATGATAAAAACAAAAATATGGCAGAACACAAAAAGGACAAGCATAATCAGGGACATGAATCACATGATCACAGTGATCATCATAAAATGATGATCCGTGATTTCAGAAAACGTTTCTGGATTTCACTGGCAATCACGCTGCCTGTACTGGTATTATCACCCATGGTTCAGGCTTTGCTGGGATATGATTTCACTTTTCAATACAGTAAGTACATCCTGTTTGGACTTTCAGCACTGATTTTTTTCTATGGAGGCTGGCCGTTTCTCACCGGCCTGACAGATGAGCTTAAAAAAGGCAAACCCGGGATGATGACCCTTATCGCGGTTGCCATTACAGTAGCTTTCGGCTACAGCACAGCCACTACTTTCGGTCTGGAAGGGAAAACTTTTTTCTGGGAACTTGCCACACTGATTGATGTGATGCTGCTGGGGCACTGGATAGAAATGAAATCAGTGGTTGCTGCCTCAAAATCCCTGCAAAAACTTGTAGAAATGATGCCATCGGAAGCCCATTTGCTAGATGGTGACAAGACAAAAGATGTAAAGATTGATGAACTGGAAGAAGGCAATAAAGTGCTGGTACAGCCCGGAGAAAAAATTCCCGTGGACGGAGAGATTATCGATGGTGATAGTCAGATTGATGAATCCATGGTTACCGGGGAGTCCAAACCGGTAAAAAAGACAATAGATGATAAGGTAATTGGTGGCACAATTAACGGCAATGGATCTCTGACAGTGAAAGTCAGTCAGGTTGGTGAAAATGCCTATCTCAGCAAGGTCATTGACATGGTAAGGACAGCCCAGGGTAAAAAATCAAAAACCCAGAATCTGGCAGACAAAATTGCCTTTTGGCTGACGATCATTGCCCTGACAGTAGGTTTCGGCACGCTTGTCACCTGGCTGATACTGGACAAACCATTTGTTTTTGCTCTGGAAAGAATGGCCAGTGTCATGGTGATCACATGCCCTCACGCACTGGGCCTGGCGGTTCCGCTGGTAGTAGCCATTTCCACATCAGTATCCGCGCGCAACGGATTGCTCATCCGCAGCCGTACTGCCTTCGAAAATGCCCGTAAAATCACACTCATGGCATTTGACAAAACAGGAACACTAACAAAAGGAAATTTTGGTGTCAGGCGGTATGGCTCTGTAACAGACAAATATGATGATGTGGAAATCCTCAAATATGCCGGTGCTCTTGAAAGCAAATCCGAACATCCGCTTGCAGTTGGCATCATGGATAAAGTTAAAGACGAAGACATCGGGGTTTACAATGCAGAAAAAGTCAATGCAATCACGGGTGAAGGCATAGAAGCAGATGTTGAAGGAAAAAATGTAAAAGTAGTAAGTCCGGGATATCTGGAAAATCATGACATGGAAATTCCCGAAGGAGCCATGGGAAATAAACAGGAAACCGTGGTTTTTGTTCTGGTGGATGATGCAGTAGCCGGGTATATTGCCATGGCCGATGAAATCAGGGAAGAATCCTACGATGCAGTCAAGACACTCAGAAACAATGGCCTGAAAGTGTATATGATCACCGGGGATAATGAAAATGTTGCCAAAAGTGTAAGTGAGGAGCTTGGTCTTGACGGCTATTATGCGGGAATTTTGCCGGACAAGAAGCTTGAACGCATCCAGGCTTTTCAAAAAGACGGAGAATTTGTTGCCATGACAGGTGATGGCATCAATGATGCTCCCGCACTGGCAACTGCTGATGTAGGCATTGCAGTGGGTTCAGGCACCGATGTGGCTGCAGAGACAGCAGATATCATCCTGGTAAACAGCAATCCACAGGACATTGCATCCCTGGTGCTGTTCGGCAAGGAAACCTATAAAAAAATGATTCAGAATTTTGTCTGGGCAACTGCATACAATGTGGTGGCTATCCCTCTGGCAGCAGGCGTGCTCTTTAGTGCAGGCATACTTATCAATCCCGCTGTGGGAGCATTGCTGATGAGCCTGAGTACAATCATTGTTGCCATCAATGCACAATTACTGAAAAGAAAATTAATCATCAATAAAACATAAGATTATGAAATTCTATATTACTACAACCCTAAACACGGATTTTACAAATGCAGTAAACCGGGCAACCGAGGCTTTGAAAGATGAAGAATTTGGTATTTTGAGTCAGATTCCGATTCACGAAAAGTTCAGAGAAAAGCTGGATGTAAATTTTCGCAATTACATGATACTTGGTGCCTGCAATCCTCCCCTGAGCTATGAAGCACTTAAGGTAGAAGACAAGATCGGCACAATGCTCCCATGCAATGTGATTATTCAGGAACTGAGTAAAAACAAAACGGAAGTAGCTGCTGTGGATCCGGTGGTATCAATGCAGGGAACTGAGAACAAGGATTTGCTAACAATTGCTGAGCGGGTGAAAGCCAGACTTTCCAATGCTATCGCGAAGCTTGAATCCGGACAATTTTAAGATTCAAAAGCAACCAGACCAGATTCTCTTGCAGGATTATTTGATTACTATGCGCCTTGTAATAGGGGTCTGATGATCTATACTTTCGATTTGCAGAAAATACATACCTGCCGGTAAAGCTTCCACATCGAGGGTAACAGTGGTTTCTGAAGATTTGCGATTGAGGGCAGGCTTGCCACAAATATCATACAACACAAGCTCCCTGTCACCTTTGCATGTTGAACCAAAGCGCAGATTAAGCACGTCATCTGCAGGATTGGGCGAAACAATCAGTTCGTGAGCAAATTCATTCAGGCCGCTTTCATTGGGTCCGTCTCCCCAAATGTGTTCCACAAATTCCGGTCTGTCCACAAAAGGATTCCGGTTGCCCTGCCAGTCATAAATAGCATTGTTTCGGTCCTGTTCTTTCTGACTCACCGGATCGTTTTCATGCCAGGTCATCAGCATAGCCAGTGGAGCAGACTCAAACGCGGGGTAGGATGTTCCGTTGAGCATGGCGTCAGCATTGGTGTTGTTTGATTCCCACCCGGAGATTTCATCTTTATAGCGTGTAGCCATGTAAAAATAAATGCGGGCAAAATCGCCCTTGTATTCATCAATGGGTTCAAATACCATGTCGGTAGTCCAAGATGCATTGGAATAGCCCTTTTTGCTGCCATTTTGCGATGTCCAGTCCGGGTTATCAACTTCACCGTAAGCAAAGTTGCCGCGCATTCCATTTACATATCCATCCGTTGGTACAAGTTGCACCAGATCAGTATACATTGGATACCCATCATTGTACCAGGATTTTGGGAATGAGTGCTCCCTGTTATAGCAGGATCCTTCACCGGAGTAATTGCCGCACTGATCGCTTCCAAATGTATAGGTGTATGGTTCTGCTCCAAAGGGATTATCACTGTACATATCCCACACCAGGCTGGGGTCATCCGCACGCGGGTCTGTATCGTAAAATGCAGACCACAAATCGTCGTATGATAATTGTGTATGGTTATCAATAATGTCATGAAGGGTTTGTTGCAATTCTTCAAACCCCAGTCCTTCCGCGCTGTCGTAATAGCCATCGGGGGCTTGTGCTTTGGCAAAAAAGGCAAGCATAATGCCTGCCACAAGTAAAAACAATTTTCTCATAATCTCCTTATTCGTTCTCCACAGCCTTGATAAGATAAATGTATGCCGGGAAATGATCTGAATACCCACCCATCCAGGTATCACCAACAAATGAGCGGTACGGATAGCCTTTGAACCGGCCTTTACTTTGTCTTAAAAAGGGTTCGTTATAAATATGTGCTTTATAAAAACTGTATCCTTCTTTGGGGTCATCAAGCAATCCCTGACTGACAATCACCATATCAAAGAGGTACCATTTATCGCGATAAGCTCCGGAGCCAACACCATCTTTGTACAATTCTGCCATTGGATTAAAAAGATCATCGTTTTTAAGGCTTCTCTTCTTGCCTTTGGCGCTGAGGTGGTCCTGAAGTGATTCGTCGGTGGGATTGTCATTGAAGTCACCCATAACCATAATTTTAGCATTTTCATCTTCCTTGAGCAAAGAATCAACAATATGACGTGCAACATCCCCTGCTGCGTTACGTTTGGGCCTGCTGGCCATTTCACCGCCACCCCTGGAAGGCCAGTGTACTACGATAAAGTGCATTTGCTCGCCGTCGAGTTTTCCACTTACCAGCAACTGGTCGCGTGTATTATCCGTGGTATCAAAATCAAATTTCACAGGATACGAAGCTGAGGCGGTTACTTCAAAAAAGTCTTTGCGGTAAATCATACCAACATCCACGCCACGTTCATCGGGACTATCGTAATGTACGATACCGTAATTGTATTTCTCAAGGCAGGTTTCATTGACCAAATCCTCTACCACTGATTTATTTTCGATTTCAGAGATACCGCAAACCACCGGAGGCTGTTTGGTAAGGTCTGCACCAACTTTTTCAATTACTGATGACAAATTCTCAAGTTTGGATTCGTATTTCTGTGTATTGTAATTTTTATCACCTTCCGGGGTAAATTCTTCATTGAGATAAATATCCGGATCATTGATTGTATCGAAAAGATTTTCCAGGTTATAAAAAGCAACTGTGGTTACTTTATACTTGGTCTCCTGTGCTGCAGTCAGAGCTGTCAGAGCTGTCAGGACAATAAGGGTAGTAAAAATGCGTTTCATAATATTTTCTTTCTGATCATTATTCAGTACCAAACGGATTACAAATTTCTTGCCATGCTGGCAATGACTCCTTCTTTTAAAGCATAAGCCGAACGAATCAACTGCTTAATACCGAACAAATTTATCAGAAAATTTGTAAAGACCGAAGCCAAAGGGATCATTTCTACTCTCATCGCCTCCATCCCGGGTATAGCAAGACGTTTCTCTTTATCATAGGTAATAAGGGCAAGATGAATGGCAGCGTAACTCTCCATGGGGATCCCATACCATCTTGTATCCCTGTATGTCCCATGCAGACCGGCTTTCTCAATATACATGGAAGCAAAAGTATCAAAAGTGCCCGAGCTTCCAATCATTGTGTTGATTTGATATTTTTCGGCAAGTTCCGGAAGAAAATCAAGTTTTTGATGCAAATAATTTTCGATTTCCAGGATTTCTTCCTTTTTCAAGGGGTCTGATGGTTTAAACCTGTTGAGCAGGCGAGCTATCCCCAGATCAACAGATTTCCGCCAGTACACTTTTCCCATGCTTGCGATTTGAATTTCATTGGATCCACCGCCAATATCCAGTAGCAGACAGGGTACTTCATCCATGGGCACAGCTTCCCGCACACCCCGGTAGATATGTTCTGCCTCCTCTTCCCCACTGATCACATGTGTATCAAAACCTGTTTTATTTTTGATGTGAGCAATCACATCCTCCCTGTTGTTTGCATTTCTGACACCGGAAGTTGCTGTAAGCATTGTTTTTTGCACACTGTACTCCTCCAGGACAGCGCGATAATGCAGAAGTGCATCTACAATCCGCTGCAATGCTGACGCCGGGATATTGCCGTCAGGAAAACCTTCAGCACCCAACTTGATGGCCTGCTTTTCAGCATGCACAATTTCCAGACCTTTGATGCCCCAAAGGGCGATGCTGAGGTTACAGGTGTTGGTTCCGAGGTCGATACTGGCAAAAAGCATATCTAATTATTGTATCTGATCCATTTCCATAATTCTTTATAATTCACTTTTTTGCCATACATCAGGATTCCGGTGCGGTATATTTTTCCTGATACCCAGACCATCAAAACAAATGAGATGATTAGTATAGACCATGACAATATCAGATCAGAGACCGGAACACCAAAAGGAATCCGTACCATCATGACAATGGGCGATGTAAAAGGAATCATTGAGAACCACCATGCCAGAGATGTTTCAGGATTATTGATCACCGAAAACATCACGATAAGCCCCAGTACCAGCGGCAAGGTTATGGGCAGCATAAACTGCTGTGTATCCGCCTCATTGTCCACTGCGGACCCCACTGCTGCAAACAATCCGGCATAGAGCAGATATCCGAACAGGAAATAGATCAAAAATGAGATAAGCAGTAGCGGGAAATTGATGGAAGAAACTGCCTGCAGGGCAGACTCTACAGTACTTGACATTCCGCTTTGCACGGGCTGCTCTCCAAGATTGGATCCTGAGCTGATCATTTGTTCCATCTGCGGTGTTTGCTGGAAACCTTTGGTGCTATCGAGAAATATTGTCTGTGCTCCGGTAAACAAAGCCAGGGTAAGTACTATCCATAACAAAAACTGTGTCAGCCCCACCAGTGCAATACCGATGATTTTACCCATCATGAGGTTGAATGGTCTGACGGAAGAAACAATGATTTCCACGATGCGGTTGGATTTTTCTTCTATTACCCCCCGCATTACCTGACTTCCGTACATAAAAACAAACATATAAATCAAAAAGCCGGCGAGATAACCGATAATCATGGAAATTTCCGTGCTGGTGCTCTTTTGCGTGCCGTCGTCTCCCAGCTTGATGGTCTGCACATTCACATTGGTTTTTACTGCCTTGACAACTTCCCGCATGTCATTTTTTGATATTCCGAGTTCCGAACCCTTAATCTGCAATTTGACATCCTCCAGGAGCTTTTCCATATTGGAGGCAATTTTCAGTTTCACATTCATGCCGGGCTGCTTTGGCGAATACAGTTTTGTTACCACCGTTCCGGTCTCAACAATACTCACGGGAATGTAAAGCACGGCATAGTAGCCTCTCTCCTCCATTGCAGTGACAGCAGAATCCACAGAATAGCCCTGCAAATATTCATAATTCAGGTATTCCGTATCTGTAAATTCATTGATAAAGAGGTGGCTGTCATCAATAACAGCAATGGTTTTGGTCTCTGTATCTTCCATCTGCGCCAGCCAGATCGGAACAAACATCATGGCCGCAAACAATATGGGACCGAGAATGGTCATGATCAGGAAGGTGCGTTTTTTCACGCGGCTCAGGTATTCTCTTCGTATAATTATCAGCGTTCTGTTCATGGTTTTTGTTTTATTCAGATTCAACTTCAGTACCTTCCACCAAACCAATAAAAATATTATTCATACTGGGTTTTACCTGACGGAATGAGACAACTTTTCCTTTTTGGATAAAACTCTTCAGCAAATCATTGGTGGTATAATTATCGTTGAGCCTTTTTATGCGCAAAAAATTTGACGGTTTGTTCTTCGGGGGTGGTAGTATTTCGTAATCCGGTGTCATGGCTACTTCAGGCCGGTTAAACTCTCCGTCAAACTCGATTTCAAATATATCTGGAGCGTATTTGCTTCGGATGGTTTCAATGGGGCCTTCCACCACAATTCTGGCATCATTGATCAGAGCGATGTGGTCACATACCTCTTCTACCGAAGACATGTTGTGTGTTGAAAAGATGATTGTTGATCCTTTATCGCGCAACTCAAGTATTTCTTTTTTCAGCAGGTTGGCATTGATGGGATCAAATCCGGAAAAGGGCTCATCAAAAATCAACAGCTCCGGCTCATGCAAAACAGTGGTAATAAACTGTACCTTTTGGGCCATTCCTTTAGATAGCTCTTCTACTTTCTTATCCCACCAGCTTTCTATGCCGAATTTTTCAAACCAGGCATGCAGACGTTTTGTTGCTTCGCTTCTGCTAAGCCCTTTGAGCTGTGTCAGATAAAGGGCTTGCTCTCCGACTTTCATTTTCTTGTACAAGCCGCGTTCTTCCGGTAAATATCCGATCCTTTCAATATGTTTTCCACGCAGGGGCTCACCCATAAAAGTTACCTTCCCCTCATCGGGTGCTGTAATCTGATTAATGATACGAATGAAGGTGGTTTTTCCTGCACCATTAGGCCCGAGTAAACCGTAGATGCTCCCTTTGGGGACATCCAGACTAAGCCTGTCAAGGGCCAGATGATTGGCAAATTGCTTTACAATATTATCTGCCTGTAAAATGGATTCCATATGTGATAAATTTTGGCGTTAAATTAGTGATTATTGGCGGATTTATTGTTAAAAATTCCTTATTGTTTTGAAGTATTTTCAGGCATATCCTTATTGTCCCGAAAGCTATGCTGTGAAGCATAAGAATAATTGGGAAATGCGCGAAAAGTTCAGTATTTTTGGGATAGCAAAACGTAAAAAATAAATATTATGCCAGAATTAAATTGGTCCAAATTACCCTTTGGTTACATAAAAACAAACGCCAACCTGCGTAGCTATTTCAAAGACGGAGAATGGAGTACACCAGAGGTCTCCACATCCGAACACATCAATCTCCATATGGCCTCTACAGCCTTACATTACGGGCAGGAAGCCTTTGAAGGCATGAAAGCATACCGTGGGAAAGATGGCAAAATCCGATTATTCCGCTGGGAAGAAAACTGGAAACGACTGGAAAACTCCGCCAAAGGCATCATGATGAAGCCGGTACCCAAAATTCTCTTCAAAGAGATGATTGTTGAAGCAATCAAAGAAAACAAAGAGTTTGTTCCGCCTTATGGAACAGGTGCTGCACTATACATCAGGCCATTTCTTTTTGGAACAGGTGCTGAAGTAGGTGTAAAACCGGCCAGGGAGTATATGTTTGTGGTTTTTGTCACACCTGTAGGCCCCTATTTCAAAGAAGGTTTCAATCCGGTAAAAATTGCCATTGTCCGCGATACTGACCGGGCAGCTCCACTGGGCACCGGTACATTGAAAGTAGGAGGCAATTATGCAGCTTCACTGCGCGGTGTTCAAAAAGTACATGAAGCCGGGTACGGAGCCCCATTATATCTTGACGCCAAAGAAAAGAAATACATTGACGAAATTGGTGCAGCCAACTTTTTCGGCATCAAAAACAACACATACATCACTCCCAAGTCTTCATCAATTCTGCCTTCCATCACAAACAAAAGCCTGATCGAACTGGCTGAGCATCTGGGTATGAAAACAGAACGCCGTCCTGTTCCTGTGGATGAACTGGGAAGCTTTGAGGAAGTAGGTGCCTGTGGTACAGCAGCCATCATCGCTCCCATAGGAGAAATCAGAGACCTTGACTCCGGGGAATTATTCACCTACTGTCCCGACGGCAAACCGGGAGAATGGTCAACAAAACTGTATAACACTCTGCTTAACATTCAGTACGGAGACGAAGAAGATCCCTTTGGATGGACAGAGGTACTGGACATTTAACTGATAAGCATATTGGATAAAAAAAACGGTGTATTTTCAAATGCACCGTTTTTTTTATTCCATAAAGAATCGCTTATCTATCGTGATGTGACTTCATTGAGAATATTCAGGCGGCCTTTACTGTATGTAAAAACTTTCCAGAGGTTTCCGCGCTGAGTTTCCTTTATTCTGATGGTTTCAATAAGTTCATCTTCCTGATAAACACGTAGTGTGGCTCCGGATTTTGACATCCGGGGTGAATTATCCCTGGATCGGTTTGAATAATCATGAACAAAACAGGCATAAACATCATTTTCATTTACATCCTTGATGGTAATGGTTTCCGGGCCAAAACCATTTCGGTCATCCCTGTCCAGTTGTCCGCTGCCATCCTGCAGGACACGGGTATTGTGATAGGAAATATGGTACTTTCCCCGATTCATGAAATGAACATCCAGGTCACGGGGCCGCCTGTCCCAGTCCAAAACAACACGCATGCTGCCAATATCGAGAACAGGAGAAACAGAAAACCTGTTTCGGAAAATGGTACCTGCCCGCACTTCAAATTCGTAGGTTGCAGGGATATATCCCTCCATGGAAAATTTTACGGGGTAATTTCCATCCTCCTCAATAATATCAAATCGCACCTTCCCTTCATAATCAGTAAACAACTCATCATCTTCAAACAATATCTGCGCATTTTCAACCGGTTCCCCACTCACTGCGTCAAAAAAGCGGAGTGTCATTCGCTGATTATCCTCTTCCTCAAAGGCATCATCAAATTTGTCTTCCATCGCTTTGAATTTATCCTCGATATCCTCCTGGGCAATTGTTATGCCGGCGGCAGCAACAATTATCATCAATAAAATAAGGGTCTTTTTCATGCTATTAGTTTTAAATAATAAAAATAACTATTTTTTCCGAGGTTCTACTGCAATTTCCGTGGAATATTTTACCAATAATTTTTTTATCTAAGGCAGTTCGACATCGCT
>JBKGYK010000034.1:0-31497 GCA_046546095.1 Bacteroidales bacterium | reverse complement strand
AGTCATATTCTGATACGCCCCGATTCCACCACCACCCTGGAAGAAGCGCATGAAATCATTGACAGTCTGCATGCAGAGATTAAAGAAGGTGCCTCTTTTGCAGCCCTTGCTCAGCAATTCAGTCAGGATGGTTCAGCCAGCAGCGGAGGTGATTTGGGATGGTTTGGTCCCGGACAAATGGTAAAACCATTCAATGATGCCTGTTTTTATGGTGAAGAAGGAGATATTTCCCAGGTAGAAACACAATTTGGTGTACACCTGATCAGAATAGACGAACAGACTTCAAAGAAAAAGCAGGCAAAACTTGCTATTGTGAACAAGGACATTGATTACAGCACCGATACATATCAAAGAGTTTACGCAGATGCCAGCCGTTTTGCAGACAAAAACAATACCGCCAGTTCTTTTGATGAGGCAGTTGTTGAAAACCAGCTGGTAAAGAAAATTGCAAGCAATCTGAAAAAAGCAGACCGCAGGATCAGCGGACTGGAGTATTCCAGAGACATCATACGTTGGGCATATAATGCTGAGGAAGGCGAAATTTCTGAGGTTTTTGAATCAGGCGATCGTTTTGTCGTTGCCAAGTTAAATGAAATACGGGAAGAAGGCCTGGCTGATTTTGAGCATGTAAAGGACCAGATTGAAACAACCGTAATGAATAAGAAAAAAGCTGAAATACTGATTTCAGAGATGGAGGATGTTATGGAAGGTAATGATGATCTGGCTCAAATTGCAGACAATCTGGGTGTCAGTATTGACTCAGCAAGAAACATCAGTTTCAATTCATTTTCTGTGCCCCGCCTGGGTATTGAGCCCAAACTGATTGCCAGAGCAACCATTTTGGAACAAGGCCAGATTGACGGCCCCATAGAGGGCAACAATGGTGTATATTTGTATAAAGTTACAAATATTGAGGAAGCCCCGGACCGGGAAAACTACAGTGAAACCAAAGCCAGTGTAAAATCCAGACTGAGCTCACGTGTTACCAATGAACTGATGGAAGCTTTGAAAGAAGCCAGAGAAATTGAAGACAACCGTTCAGACTTTTTCTAAACACAAGCAATAAAGGATTGAAAAGCGCTTCCGGATGGAGGCGCTTTTTTTTGACACATGATGCACAATCAGTGAAACCCGGAACCTGAAGCCATCTCATTCTGGACTGTGCTTTTGCTTAGAAAAGTGCTCATGTCCTCAGTTGTATTATACCGCAGGCTTTGGTGCTCATGCTTTCTCATGTCAAAACCCTGGCGCGAAACATCCATCCGGCTGCCGATGCCAGTAACCTGCAGGACATGGCTGTTACCTTTTGGATCACAGACGGTATGAGGGTTCAATCGTACGGGCACTATTGTTGTCTTTACGCTGTACTAAAGATGGTAGCTTTTTCAGCAAAAGAAAAGCATACGAAAAAGCTTAGTCGTGTTTTGCTGCGGACTGTATCACATCATGCTGAGAATGAAAAAAGAGCTGCCCAATCACGGACAGCCCTTCAGTAAAATTGATATTAATCAAAATGTTTATTTAACTACATTCAGTTTTTTCATGCCAATACCTTTGTCGGTTTTTACGCGCACAAGGTACGTACCTTCTGCCATATCACTGAGGTTGATGTCAGTCTGGAATTCAGCGTTTTCAATCATGCGAACGCGTTTGCCAAGCATGTTGTACACCTCAATGGTAGCACCTTCAACATTGCTGATGGTAGCCGTACCGCTGGTTGGGTTGGGGTATACGCTAAAGTTGGTTAATTCGTTCATACTATCGCTAACACCAAGAGGTGAATAAGTTAGTTCAGCCTGAATTACAGCAACACTTCTTCGACCGATGTAATACCACTGGTCATCCATAATGCAAAAAACGGTTTCGTGCCCGTTTGTTGGCGCAGATGCATCCATACCAACACGGAATCTTTCACCTTCACCGTAATAATATTCCACAGCTACTATAACTTCAGCAAACCCGTCCTCAGGCACAACAACACCAGGAGAAGGGAATTCAACATTGTGAAACGTACCTATGTCAGTTGAATCGTCAATATTAACAACAGAGGAAGACATAAATTCAACCCACTCATAATTATAATCATCCGCATCAAGAATAAAGAGTTTAGCAATAAAGCTGGTTCCCAAGCTCGTCAAAGAAGAAATATAAACATTGGCTGCCTCAATTGTTTCCTCTTCAAAGAATTGATATTTTACACCAACAATATCACCATCGTTACCACCTTGAACATAGTTCTCGGTACTCCACCCTCCTGTCACATTTCCATTATCGTGAGCATACATATAATCAGTAACTTCAGTCTGATACCCGATGGTATTATCCACAGGATTTTCATCAGACACATCGTTTTCTGATGCAGTAAAATTCCATGTGTAGGTACCCATACTAAAGGCATAGCTTGTATATACATATTCCTGGTCAACAATACCGAGCGTATCTTTTTCTTCAGAGGCAAGCGGTGCATTAAGCGTAGTTGCATTTGTAAAAACCTCATCACCAGATGGATCTGTAACAGAAATACTGAGACCCGGAGTGGCATCAGCAGAGCCCATGTTTTTTACGATACCATCAAACACCATAGTAGCATTTTCATTCAGTAACACCCGTTTCGGAATCTGGCCGTAAAAACCACTATAACCATACCATTCACTTGCCGGATAGCTTACAGGGTCTACATAGTGTGGATATTCGAAAAAATTCACACGTGCATCCATAAGCTGTAAGTCATGGTCAGGAGGAACGAAAAATTTCACATCGTCAACCATCCAGGCGTAATCCCATTCGCCAATGTAACGGAAACGGAAATAAACGCTGGCTTCACCAGCAGCGTAATCCGTAAGGTTTACCGTTACGTCGTATGGGTTAATAGTTGATGAGCTCAGCCCAATGTCATCGTGTACCTGAAACTGCTCCCATGTTGAGCTATCAGTAGAAACCTCAATATAACATGCACCATTGTATGCGCGGTAATAGGACTCAAAGGCAACAGCAACAGACGCATAAGCGCTGCAGTCGATGCTGCCACCCCAAATCAGTTTGGAATCCTGTGAACCAGCTTCAACACCAGTAGCATCAGAGTCGTACATTGCGAAACCATTGTCAGCAGTGGTTGATTCAATCGGGCCCATTCCTTCAGAATAGAAACCTGAAGGACCTTCAGTACCAATCACCCATGGTCCGTCGTTGGGATTGGTGTCATCGTAAACAGGAACCCAAAGAGAAGTATCCGAAAAATCATCTTCCCATATGATGGTTAATTCCTTTTCCTGCCTGATCTTATCACCTTTTAATTTTAAAAAGCTTTTGGTCCGCTTGTGCATAAGCGACTGTCCAAAAGACATTGATACGGTAAGCACAAGAATCATTATTAAAATGGACTTATTCATCGGGATAAATTTGGTATTGGTAAACATCTATGATTTTACTATGCAATATAAGCAAATTTTGATTATAGCTTCATTTATTTTCTATTTTTTCGTGAATTTTATAAGGATGTTGATTACTCAAGGTAAAGGGCGCAGCGAGGCAAAACTTTGGAATATTTCGGGGCTTTTGGGTGCAGAAATCAATTCAGAACCATTATTACCTGGCTGTACAGCCTTTCATTCCCTGCATTTCTGTCAAAATGCAATGCTTGTCCGGGCAAACTTTCGTAATGATGCTAATTCATTATAAAAACAAAAAGAGCTGCCCGCTCACGGACAGCCCTTCAGTAAAATTGATATTAATCAAAATGTTTATTTAACTACATTCAGTTTTTTCATGCCAATACCTTTGTCGGTTTTTACGCGCACAAGGTACGTACCTTCTGCCATATCACTGAGGTTGATGTCAGTCTGGAATTCAGCGTTTTCAATCATGCGAACGCGTTTGCCAAGCATGTTGTACACCTCAATGGTAGCACCTTCAACATTGCTGATGGTAGCCGTACCGTTTGTTGGGTTAGGATATACGCTAAAGTCGGTGAATTCGTTTATGCCAACAGCAATGTCCTCTGTAAGCCTGGTTTCGAGTCGGATGACAGCCACGTGGTCACCACCGTAGTAATACCATGAATCCTCATTAACAAAGTACATGTAGGTTTCGTGCCCGTTTGTTGGAGCGGAACCATCAATACCAACGCGGAAGCTGGAAGCATCATTGTAAGAATATTCCACAGCTACCATTACACGGGTAAATCCATCAATGGGCTCAACAACACCGGCTGCCGGAAACCCTACTTCATGGAACACACCTACCTGGGTTGAATCTTCAATATTCACAGGGGGACTGGCCATAAATTCAGTCCATTCTTCTGTATCGGGATCAACGGTGAGAAGTTTAACCGTAAAGCTGGCACCAACTTCGGTCATGGAAGAAATATAGACATGTGCCTTGTCAATGGTATCAGGTTCGAAGAAAGGATAAACCACACCTACCATATCACCATCGTTACCACCATCGGTGTAGTTTTCAGTACTCCATCCACCTGTAATATTGTCGTTATCATGGGCATAGATGTTCTGTGTAATTTCGGTTTGATATTCAATGGTATTGTCTGCGGGATTTTCATCAACCACACCATCCTCATATGCTTCAAAAGCCCATGTATAGGTACCGAGCAAAGCATCCGGCATGCTGTATTCCATGTCAACTATTGGCATTGTGTCCTTTTCTTCAGTAGCAATCGGAGCATCCAGAGTTGCTGCATTGTTGAATACTTCAGTACTTTCCGGATCTGTTACTGTTATTCCAAGTGACGGGGTTGCATCTTCAGAACCGAGGTTTTTAACGGTACCATCAAACGTAATGGTAGCATCTTCGTTTTGTACCTGATTTTGCGGAATCATGCTAAAGAAACCACTATAGCCATAATACTCACCTAAGGGATACTGCTCATCATCAATCCAGTGTGGATACTGGAAAAAGTTCACCCTTGCACCCATAAGCTGCAGGTCATGATCAGGAGCGACGAAAAATTTCACATCATCTACCATCCATGCATAATCCCATTCACCTATGTAGCGGAAGCGGAAATATACAGAGGGCTCATTTGCAGCAAAGTCGGTAATGTTCACAGTGACCATGCTTGGGTTTGAAGTTGAAGAATTTGACTCAATATCGTCATGTACCTGAAATTGCTCCCAGGTGGAACTGTCTGTACTGACTTCGATGTAACAGTTTCCATTAAAAGCCCTGTAATAGGACTCAAAGGTTACCGCAACGCTTTCGTAGGCACTGCAATCGATGGAGCCATCAAAGATGAGTTTGGAATCCTGTGAGCCAACTTCAACGCCGATAGCATCGGAGTCGTACATTGCAAAACCGTTGTCAGCAGTAGTAGATTCAATGGGTCCCATAGCTTCGGAATAATACCCTGAAGGACCTTCGGTACCAATTACCCAGGGGCCATCATTGGGGTTTGTGTCATCGTAGGCTGTTACCCAGAGTGCAGGATCAGAGAAGTCATCTTCCCAGATAATTTCAAGTTTTTCAGACCTTTCGATTTTATCGGTCTTCGTTTTCATGAAGTTTTTGGTACGCTTTTGCATATGCGTCTGTCCAAAAACCATTCCGGCGATGAGTACACAACTCATTAATACAGTAAATCTTTTCATCATAATCGTCGTTTTGGTTATTAAATATTTAGTTATTAAATGCAATATACAATTTTTAACGGAAAAGCTCTGATAAATTCAAACTATTACATCGAATCCTTTTTTTCCTTAACCTATCATTAACAAATTTAATGTATAATATTTAAAAATACAAGAAAAGATCGTGAATTATTATTATTTTTGAAGTTTTAAAGGAAATGCATCATGTATGACGATAAGTTTTATTGCGAAGTATTAAAAAACAGGCACTCTGTTTTTTATGATTTGAGCGAAAGTGATAAGGAAATTTTGTTTAATCATCATACATGTCATCATGCCAAAAAAGGTGAGTTGATTTTCAAGGAAGGCGGTCGCCCGCATGCTTTGATTTGCCTGGTAGAGGGAAAGGTAAAGATTTTCAAGGAAGGTGTAGGCGGTCGAGAACAAATTGTCAGGCTGGCGAAACCGGGTGGATTCATTGGCTATCGTGCACTGTTTGCACGTCAGAATTACCTTGCCTCCGCCATTGCCATAGAAGATTCCATTGTGTGTTCTATTGACAGTCATGATCTGTTTGAGATCATGGAGAACAACAATCAAATCAGCATGAAAATACTTCAGCTGATGGCCACAGAGCTGGGTTTATCAAATACACGCACAGTGAGCCTTACCCAAAAACATATCCGTGGCAGATTGGCAGAATCGCTGCTTTTCCTGATTGACACTTATGGATTTGAGGAAGACGGTGGTACAATAAAGGCTTATTTATCCCGCGAAGATTTGGCCAATCTTTCAAACATGACCACCAGCAATGCCATACGCACATTAAGCACATTTGCCAGTGAGAAAGTCATCAGTCTTGACGGCAGACGGATTAAGGTGCTGAATTTACCCAAGCTAAAGCGAATATCCGATATGGGTTAACCTGCCAGGATTTTTTTTGCGATATCAGCGATCATTTTACCGTCCGCTTTACCTGCAAGTCTTTTATTGGCCATACCCATAATTTTCCCCATGTCTTTCATTTCTGAAGCTCCTGTTTCATCCACAATTTTTTGTATTTCTGCTTCCACTTCAGCTTCTGACATGGCTTTGGGCAGATATTTTTCAATCACCTCAGCTTCGGCCAGTTCATTTTCAGCAAGCTCAGGGCGGTTTTGCTCTTTATAAACAGCTGCTGATTCTTTGCGTTGTTTTACCTGTTTTTGCAGCAGTTTCATTTCTTCTGCTTCATCAAGTTCTTTTTTTCCGGAATCTGTTTCATGCAAAAGGATGGCTGATTTTACAGCCCGCAATGCAGATAATGCCACTTTGTTTTTGTCTCTCATGGCTTGCTTCATATCCTGCATTATTCTATCTTTCAGTGTCATATTTCACGATTTTTTATGATTATCCTGATTTTTTATTGAACGCTTGTACGCAGGTTTTTGTTCGAGATTATCCAGTTGGTCATCATCATGCAATTCATCAACATTTTTCAGATGAGCAAACCTTTGGGGATCATCATTTTTGCCTGCCATTTCTTCATCGGCGGGTTCCGGAAATTTCAGTTTCACCTGTTTGCTTTCCTGATCCTTTTCCTCCTGCGGATTTTTTGTGCTGACAGGCTCCTCTTCCACATGTGTGCGCTTGGTTTTTGTTTGTTCATACAATCCGCTGGCTGTTTCAAATCCTGTAGCAATGATGGTCACATTGATATCTTCTTCCAGGCTTTCATCCTGCCCGGTACCCCATATGATATTGGCTGTATCGCCTACAGAATCTTCAATATATGATGTAATCTCTGAAATTTCGTCCATTTTTATTTCATCACGGCCATATGTGAGATTGAGCAGAATATCTTCGGCGCCTTTGATGTCATTGTCATTCAGCAGAGGGGAAGTAAGTGCATCTTTGATGGCTTTCATGGCTCTGTCTTCACCACTGGCCCGCGATGATCCCATGAGGGCAACCCCGCTGTCTTTCATGACAGTTTTCACATCTTCAAAATCAACGTTGATGTAACCGTGAACAGTGATGACTTCAGCGATTCCTTTTGCGGCAGTGAGCAACACATTGTCCGCCCGTTTAAAGGCCGCTGAGAACTCTTCCTTTCCGTAAATTTTCCGCAGGCGTTCATTATTGATAATCAAGAGACTGTCAACAAGTGGCCGCATTTCGGTAATTCCCTGCACAGCACTATTGAGCCGGGCTTTTCCTTCAAATTTGAAAGGAATTGTCACAATTCCCACGGTAAGAATGCCTCTGTCCCGGGCGGCTTTGGCTATTACAGGTGCTGCGCCTGTACCTGTGCCACCGCCCATTCCGGCAGTAATGAATACCATTTTGGTATGCCTGTCAAGCATGGCTTCAATATCCTTAAGGCTTTCAATGGCGGCCTCCCTGCCCTGTTCGGGTTTATTTCCCGCCCCAAGTCCTTCGGTGAGGGTTTTCCCCATTTGCACTTTATTGGGAATAGGGCTGTCTTTCAAAGCCTGCAGGTCTGTATTGCAAACCACAAAATCAACATCGCGGATACCTTCCAGATACATCTGGTTAACGGCATTACTGCCACCACCGCCAACACCAATCACTTTGATGATGGAATTGTTGTTTTCTTCGAATTCAAAGCTGTATTCAGTCATTTCCTGGGGTTTTAATCGTTGTCCAAATCATTATCATCTTCATCAAGGGCATTGTTGATGCTGTTCATGATTTTATGAAAAATTTTGTTGCCTTTTTTGCCGGACTTTTTTCTTTTCGGTTCTTCTTCTTCCGGATTTTCCTCACTGTCCTGTTCCGGCAATACTTTGTCAATGATGTTTTCATCCCACTCAGGCCTCAGATCGTTCAAAAGCATATCGAAACGCATCAGCAGCCCCACGCTGGTAGCAAACATTGGTTTGTTCACTTGTTCCGCACATTTACCGGTAACATGCTCTTTAGGATAGCCGAGTATCACATCATATCCGGTAACGGCAGTTATCAGCTGAGGCAGATTTTTGAGCAAAGCCCCACCGCCGGTAATAACAATGCCAACATTCAGCCTGTCTGCATAGCCGGATTGTTCAATCTGAAATTTAATGGCATATATAATCTCTTTCATCCGTTCCTGAATCACAAAAACCAGATCATTCAGGGAAATGGTTTTTTCTTCCCGTCCTTTTAGCCCGGGCACCTGAATAACCACTCCTTTTTGGGTTTTAGACTGCAAGGCAGATCCGTACTGGATTTTCAATTCTTCGGCTTGTGCCTGCAGGACAGAAAAAGCCTGTTTGATATCCGAGGTAACCGCATTTCCGCCCAGAGGGATGACCGCCGTATGTTGCAGCACCTCATTGGAAAACACTGCAAGATCAGTTGTACCACCTCCAATATCAACCATGGCCACGCCCATTTCTTTTTCTTTTTTTGAGAGCACGGCATCGGCGGAAGCCAGTGGCTCCAGCATAAGCCGATTTACATTCAAACCTGCCCGTTGGACACAGTTTTTGATGTTTTCCATGGAATTGGTTTTGCCGACAATCAGGTGAAATACAGCCTCCATTTCTTTGGCAAACCATCCTTTGGGATCGGTGATACTGTCTTTTCCATCCAGCTGATATGACTGAGGAATCACATGAAGGATTTTTTCGCCTGCACCCACCTGAGCATGAAACATTTTCTGAATCATCCGCAAAACATCTTCCTCTTTGACAATTCCGTCAGCAGATGTGATGGATGATTTGATACTGCTTTTTACAGATTTCACGTGCTGACCTGCAATTCCTACCAGGACTTCTTCCACTGGCGTGCCTGCCTGCTTTTCCATGTCATCAACGGCGCTTGTAATTGCATTCACCGTTTCTTCAATATTCATAACCAAACCCCGCTTGACTCCATAGGAAGGAGATGTTCCCATGCCAATGATTTCGAAACGACCGGCATCTGTTTTTCTGCCGGTAAGGGCCACAATTTTGGTTGTCCCAATATCGATTGCACCCAGTAACTGATTGTTATTTTGCTGATCCATAATCATTTATTTAGAGCACACAACCTGGTTGCTGTATTTCAGGTTGATGGTTTTATATTCTTTCCAGCCAAAATCCAAAAATGTTTTTTTGTACATGGCTTCCAGTTTTTTCAATTTATAGTCGTAATTCTCAAGCTTACCCAGGATGATGATATGATTTCCTACCCGCGGAATCAGTTCAAACTCACCGGCATCATCAATATACACCTGTACAATTTGATTTCGCCACATCTCATGCGAATAGAGAAAGCCTGCAAACTCAATCAGATCAGCCATGGTAAACGTATACTCCGGCAATTTCAGTGTATCATTTCCGTTTTTAAAAGCCATCACAAGCGTATCGGCAAGCTGACCGCTGAGCACCGGCACATCAGCTGTATAGTCATACCCAACAGACATAAGGCCATTGTTATCATCCACATAATAATGCATATTGCTTTCGGTGATGATACGCAAAACCGGGTTTCTTTGTTGTAGTCTGATGTGAATTTTTCCGTCAATTTCCGAATAAACTTCAGCTGAACTTACCGCCTGATGAGAGCTTGTCACATCTTCCAACTCTTTCAGGTTAATGGATGACAGGGGTTTTTGCAAAGGATAAAGCGAATCACTCATCAGCATATTGTAAATATCTGTTGTATCCACAAAGGCATGATTTTTACTGATCTCATACACTACTTCACTGCAAGGCACTGCCCGCCGCTCAGCTTTGACAAAACTGAGTATAACAGTAAGGTAGGCGAGCAATAAAACCCACTTCAGGATAGCCCATATGTTTTTCCAACTATTCATCCAGGCTGTTTTTTATGTCATTCACCAATCTGTCAATATCACCCGCACCCAGGCTAAGCAATATTTCAGGTTTTTCTTTGCGAAGATAGGGTATCAGTTCATCTTTTTCCATCAGTTTCACCTGCCTGACAGACATTTTATTTGCAATCATTTCAGAATTTACTCCGGGAATGGCTTCTTCCCTTGCGGGATAAACCGGTAGCAAAATGCATTGATCCAGTTTGTCAAGGCTTTTGGCAAATTCATCTGCTAAATCACGCGTCCGGGAATAGAGGTGAGGCTGAAAAATGCCTGTAATTTTCTTCCCGGGGAACAAAGCTCTGATGCTTTCAAGTGTTCGTTTTATTTCTTCAGGATGATGGGCATAATCATCAATATATACTGAGTTTTTATTTTGCAGAACAATTTCAAACCGGCGTTTTATGCCCCGGAATTCAGCGACTGCTTTTTGTAATTGCAAAGGTGTCACACCCTGCATCAGGGCCATAGCCATAGCAGCCACCATATTTTCCACATTCAGTAATCCGGGAACAGCCATTTTAATATTTTCAATTTTTTCATGACCGGCATTCAGAGAGAAGCTGTAACATAGGCCTGATTTTGTCATATCAGAAGCATAATAATCTGCCCGCTCATCATTCAGGGCATACGTAAAAATATTTTCAGGGCCGGTATTGATCCCGGTATCGTATCTTTTCAGGATAAAATCACTGTTGAGCGCGGCAAACACATCGAAAGCATGTTCAAGGCCTTCCTTGTTCCTGTATATATCCAGATGATCGGCATCTATCACGCTAATGATACTGGCTGCCGGTTTGAGTTGATGGAAAGACCTGTCAAATTCGTCGGCCTCCACTACCATAAACGGGCTGTTTCCAGCATGGATATAATTTGTATCATAATTGGCCGCAATGCCGCCCAGGAAAGCATGTGCTTTATCATCACCATACTGCATAAGGTGAGCAAGCATGGTGGAGATACTTGTTTTGCCATGTGTGCCGGCCACCGCCAGGGTTTTATACTCTCTGCTGAGATAACCGAGTACCCGGGCACGTTTTACCATCACAAAAGGTGATTGTTTAAAATATGCCATTTCCTGATTCTCCTCCGGAATGGCCGGAGTAAAGACAATCAGACTGTTTTTATCTTCAATTATTTTTGACGGGATATTGTTCACATCATCCTGATAATGAATATCCAGACCTTCTTCTTCCAGTTTTCTGGTCAGAGGTGAGCTGGTTTTGTCGTATCCGGCTACATATTTCCCCTCTTTCCTGAAAAACCGGGCCAGTGCACTCATTCCGATACCACCGATACCGAGAAAGTAGAAATTCGATATGTTTTTTACATCAATCATTGTTTTATCAGATCAAACAGTTCATCAACGATTTGTGTAGCCGCACCCGGTTTGGCAAAGCGAACAATATTTTCACTGAACATGTTTTGCTTGTCTTTATCTTTCACCAGATCAATGGCTTCAGGAACAAGTTTTCCAACTGCTTCATGGTCTTCAACCATACCGGCGGCATTTTCATTCACCAGGGCCATGGCATTTTTGCGTTGATGATCTTCTGCTACATTGGGAGAGGGCACAAAGATACATGGTTTTTTCACCAGACAGAGTTCTGAGATTGTACTGGCCCCTGCCCTGCTAATAACAACATCAGCCACAGCAAAGGCAAAATCCATACGATATACAAATTCAAGCACTTTGATTCCCCGGCTATTTTCAGGTACGGAGGAAACCGCCTGCTCAAAACCTGTTTTTCCGGTTTGCCAGATAAGCTGAATTTCTTCCTTTACTATGCTGTTGAAGTGTTTGCCTAAGGCCTGATTTATTGTCCGGGCTCCCAGGCTTCCGCCAAGCACAAGAATCACGGGCTTATCAGGCTGGAGGCCAAAATGTTCCATTGCTTCCTCTGCTTTTGGCTGGGTTTCTGTAATATCCTGCCTGACCGGATTGCCGGTGAATACAATTTTTTCTTTTGGAAACCATTTTTCCAGGCCGGGATAAGCCACACATATTTTATCAACAGACTTGCCGAGCATCTTGTTTGCAATTCCCGGAAAGGAGTTTTGCTCCTGAATCATACATGGGATACCTTTACGGGAAGCACGCCGGAGTACAGGTGCACTGACATATCCTCCCACTCCCACTACAGCATGGGGTTTGAAATTTCTGATGATTTTACCGGCTTTGGCCAGGCTGATGAACAGCCGCCATGCAAATTTTATCAGTTTGGGTGAGAGTTTTCTCTGAAGTCCGATTACGGGAAGTCCGACAATTTCATATCCGGCCGCAGGTACTTTTTCCATTTCCATTCGTCCTGTAGCTCCAACAAACAGTATTTCACTATTCGGGTATTTTTGTTTGATGGTATTGGCGATGCTGATAGCCGGATAAATATGGCCACCTGTACCGCCACCGCTGATAATAATTTTATATTTCATTGTTGAATTCCTCCTTTTGTTGTGTTGCCTGTGGATTCAGTTCATGCTGCAGTTCTGCCTCCTGTACGGTTCTGCTGACAGAAAGAATCAATCCAAAAGCAATGCCGATGAAAATCATAGATGTTCCGCCCATGCTGACAAAGGGAAGTGTCTGGCCGGTAACGGGCAACAAATTCACAGCCACCATCATATTAACAAAAGCCTGCATAACCAGTAGAATGGTGAGCCCTGCTACCATCAGGGCAGAGAAGCTGCCGGGGCATTTTCTCACAATTTTCAGGGATCTGTTAAACAGGATAAGATAAAGCAGCGGGATTAAGATTCCACCCAGGAGTATGCCGTATTCTTCGACTATGATTGCATAGATAAAATCTGAATAGGGATGTGGCAGTATATTTCTTTGTACGGATTTCCCGGGTCCGTTTGGTATGATTCCCCCGGAAGCAATGGCAATTCGGGAATGATCTGCCTGGAAATTGCTTTCAGCATCCCCGGATGTAAAGCTTTCTATTCGTGATTTCCAGGTATCAACCCTTCCGCTGTCCGGCATTGCCATTGCAATCAACACAAATAAAGCGGCAGCACCCATAGCAACCCCGATCATGCCAAAAATGTATTTGAATTTTAATCGCGCAACAAACATCATCACCACAATGGTGGAAAACAACAAGATGGCTGTTGAGAAATCTGCCGGAAAAATAAGTCCGCAAACAATCAGTACAGGAAACATAAAAATGCGTAGGGCATCCTTAAAATTATGGACTTTATCTTTTCGTTTGGCAAATATTCTGGCCATATAGGTTACCAAAACAATTTTGGCAAAATCGGAAGTTTGAAATGAAAGTCCTCCCGGAAGTGTAAGCCACCTGCTGGCATCGTTGAGATTTGCGCCTATCAGGAAGGTAAGAAACAAGAGGATGATTGCCAGGTAAAACAAAAGTTCCGAGAGCTTACTAAAATAATTATAGGGGATTTTGTGTGTAGCAAAGACCACGACAAAAGCCATAGCAAGCAAGGCGATATGCTTGACCAGGTAATAGGTGGTATTCCCTGCCTGAAATTTATAAGCCAGCATACCTGATGCGCTGTATACAGCCAAAACTGAAAACATAGCCAGCACAAGCAGGATCAACCAAATCACCCTGTCCCCCTGAAAATATTTTTTTAGTGCCTGCATGCTTTACAAACTTCTTACTGCAGATTTAAACTGACTACCTCTGTCTTCATAGTTATCAAAAAGGTCAAAACTTGCACAGGCCGGACTCAGCAATACTGTATCCCCGTCTTTTGCGAGATAATAAGCAGATGTCACAGCATCTTTCATGCTTTGGGTATCCACAATAGACTCCACTTTACCATCAAAGGCCTCATGTATCCTGTGATTATCCTTCCCCAGGCAAACAATTGCTTTCACTTTTTCTTTTACCAGGTCTTCCATTTGGGAATAATCATTGCCTTTGTCTATACCCCCGACAATCCACACAATTTTTGTATTGATGCTCTCGAGCGCATACCATGCAGAGTTGATATTGGTGGCTTTGGAATCATTGATGAAATCAATTCCATGAACCTTTACTACAGGTTCAAGGCGATGTTCCACATTTTTGAAATCCATAAGGCTGTTCCTGATGGATTCTTTTTTAATTCGTAATACTTGTGCAATAGCACCGGCTGCCATGGAATTGTATGCATTATGGCTGCCCTGTAGAGCTAAATCCTGTACTGACATATTGAATTTGTTTTTTAGGTTAAATTGAATTGTGTTGTCTCTCAGGCAAACAGAAGGTTCAGCAGGGCATTTTTCTGCAGAAAATGGGATTTTCCCGGCTGGAATTTTCCGTTTTGCCATTTCTTTTTGAATCACCGGATCATCAGCAAAATAGATAAATGTATCCTCTGAGCTCTGGTTTTGTGTGATTCTGAATTTTGAATTTATATAGTTCTGAAATACAAACCCGTAGCGATCCAGATGGTCCGGAGTGATGTTCAAAAGCACAGCGATATCAGCTTTGAAATCGATCATTCCGTCCAACTGGAAGCTACTGAGTTCAATTACATAATAATCATGTTTTTCTGTTGCCACCTGATAGGCAAAGCTATTGCCGACATTTCCGGCCAGACCGACATTGAGGCCGGCATTTTTCAGGATATGGTAAGTGAGCAATGTTGTGGTGGTTTTTCCATTGCTGCCAGTGATGCATATCATTCCGGCAGTAGAATATCTGCCGGCAAATTCGATTTCAGAGATTACCGGGATTCCTTTTAGCAGAGCTTTTTGGATTATGGGTACTGTTTCCGGAACGCCGGGACTTTTCACGATTTCCCGGGCGGCAAGAATCACATCCTCACTGTGTCCGTTTTCCTCAAAGGGAATATCCCTGTCGGCCAGTTGTTTTTTGTATTTGGGAGCAATGGCATTGTTGTCTGAAACGAGCACATCAAAACCCTGTGCTTTGGCCAGCACTGCTGCTCCAAAACCACTTTCACCTGCTCCTATGACAACAATTTTTTTCACTTTTATCTGATTTTAAGTGTTACAATGGTAAAGACTGCCAGCATGATACCGACAATCCAAAACCGTGTTACAATTTTTGCTTCGGGATATCCTTTTTTCTGATAATGATGATGCAAAGGCGACATCAGGAATATCCTGCGTCCCTGTCCAAATCTTTTTCTTGTAATTTTAAACCATGAGACCTGCAGCAGTACAGAAAGACTTTCGATAAAAAAGACACCGCATAGTATAGGGATGAGCAGTTCTTTCCTGATAATGATGGCAAAAACAGCAATGATACCACCAATGGTCAGACTGCCGGTATCTCCCATAAATACCTGTGCCGGATAAGAATTGTACCAAAGAAATCCTATGGTGGCCCCAATGAATGCACTCATAAATATTACCAGCTCACCGACATTGGGGATATACATAATATTCAGGTAATCTGCTGTAATAAAGTTACCTGAGACATAGGCCAGAATTCCCAGTGTAACCCCGATAATGGAGGAACTTCCCGTAGCCAGTCCGTCCAGACCATCGGTAAGATTGGCTCCGTTTGAGACTGCGGTGACAATAAGAATTACCACAATCACAAAAATCACCCATGTCCAGACAGTTGAATCAGAGAACCAGGCAAGGGATTCATAATCAAATTCATTATTTTTTGTAAAAGGAATGGTTGTCAGTGTAGATTTATGGTCGAGATATTCCACTTTTTCATCACCCCGCATTTCTGAAATGCTCACAGCATTCTCGGTAATCATTTCCGGTGTAACATCCACCATTCTGTCGCGCACTACCGCTGCATCGGAAAAATACAATGTTGCACCGACAATCACTCCAAGTACAACTTGTCCGATGATTTTGAATTTACCTGCCAGTCCTGCTTTATTTTTCCTGAATACCTTGATATAATCATCCGTAAAACCGATGAGCCCCAACCAGACAGTTGTTACCAGCATCAGAACGATATAGATATTGTCCAGTCTGGCAAACAAAAGTGTAGGTACAATGATGGAGAGTATGATAATCAGTCCGCCCATGGTGGGGGTTCCTTTTTTCTGCAACTGCCCTGCAAGCCCGAGATCACGAATAGATTCCCCAATCTGTAAACGCTGTAGATACCGTATGATGTATTTTCCAAATACCATGGAAACGATCAGTGAGGTTATCACAGAAAGGCCGGCTCTGAATGAAATATATTCAAACATTCCTGCACCCGGAATATCAAGCTGGTCAAGGTATTTAAAAAGATAATACAGCATACATCAATTATTTATCAATTCATAAATTACTTCTCTGTCATCAAAATGATGCTTCACACCTTGGATTTCCTGATAGGTTTCATGTCCTTTGCCTGCTACCAGAATAAGATCGCCGGCTTGTGCAAGCGACCAGCCCACCTTGATGGCTTCTTTTCTATTGCTTATTTTCAGCACTTCTGCCTGTTTCTCCACAGGGATACCTTTCTGAATATCATTCATGATATCCTCCGGCTCCTCACTGCGCGGATTGTCAGAGGTAAGGATGAGTTTTGTACTGTATAAAGCAGCAATGCGACCCATTTCCGGTCGCTTATTCTTATCCCTGTCTCCACCTGCACCAAACACACAAATCAATGCTTTCCCCTGCTGTTTAAATTCAAAAAGTGTGGATAGTACATTTTTCAATGCATCGGGAGTATGTGCATAATCCACGATGGCAGTCTTTCCGGATTCAGAGCGTATGGCTTCAAGCCTTCCCTCAACGGGTTTTAGCTCTGATAAAGCCTGCAAACTGTCATTTTCGGATATTCCCATCAAAACAGCTACGGCATACACGGCCAGAAGATTGTAGGCATTGTATTCACCAATCAATGGTGTCCAGACCTCCTTGTCGTTGATAAACAACTGCATACCTTCGAAGTGCTTTTCTTCAATACGCAGCCTGAAATCAGACATTTTTCTGAGAGAATATGTTTTTTTGGAAGCTTTGGTATTTTGTGCCATCACGGCAGCATTTTTATCATCACTGTTAAACAGAGCAAATGCATCCTGATCCAACTGGTCAAAAAAGGCTTTTTTGGCATGGATATAATTGGCAAACGTTTTATGATAATCCAGATGATCATGTGTGATGTTGGTAAATACCGCCCCATCAAAATGCAAGCCTTCAATTCGTTTTTGTTCCACAGCATGAGAACTGACTTCCATAAAACAATACTCACAACCAGCCTCCAGCATGTCGGCCAGCAGGGAATTTATCTGTACCGGGTCAGGAGTTGTATGTGTTGCAAGGACTTCTGTTTCATGGATATAGTTCCGAACGGTAGACAAAAGACCGGTTTTGTATCCCAGGTTTTCCATCATCCGGTAAAGCAATGTTGCTGTAGTGGTTTTGCCATTGGTTCCGGTGATACCAACCAATTTGATTTGCTGTGACGGGTGTCCGTAAAACAAGGATGCAAGATTAGCCAGAGCAGCAGCCGAATCACTTACCTGGAAATAATTTATTCCTGACTGCAAGTCAGCCGGCAACATTTCACAGACAATCATTTTAGCACCATTTTCAATGGCTGCCGGTATATACTCATGCCCGTCTGTTATTGTTCCACTGACAGCAACAAAAACAGCATCTCCCTGAACTTTTCTGCTATCAAAATACAATCCGTTAAACCAGCAACATTCTCCCACATGCCGCCTGACAACACCTACTGCATTTTCAATTGAGCTGATATGTATTTTTTTCATTTTCATGACAATTCAATTTCAACAATTTGTCCGCTTTGGAATTTTTGATGTGCCGCGGGATTTTGTTTGACCACTTTGCCCCGGCCTTTTATCCTGACTTTCATATCATGCTCTTCAAGCACTTTGATTGCGTCGCTTAATCCCATGCCAACAACATTGGGTACAAGGTTTTCCTGGCTGTAATCGCGGATATAATACATAATTTTGTTCTCTTTTTCCACAGGGTACACCCACTCACAATCCCGCATGTTTCTCTGATCGCGTGGAATTCCAATATTATCCAGTACAGCATTGAGTTTTTCTCTGTCAGAGACTTTCACGTGGGGTAACAGCCTGGTTTCTGCTTCAACTCTGGCAGCAGGATGCATATCCGGGTCAGTGGCATGAATTCTGTCAGCAATTTCACGAAAAACGGGGCCTGCCACGATATTTCCATAATAACCAAATCGTCTCGGACCATGAATTGTTACGATGCAGGAATATTTGGGTTTATCCGCCGGGAAATAGCCCACAAAAGAGGACTGATAATGCTGTATAATGCCTGTCTGCCCATAATTGATTTGTGCAGTACCTGTTTTTCCGGCTATGCTATAATTGTCATTCATCAGGTTGGATGCTGTTCCTTCAGTGACTACACCATTGAGCATTTTTCTGACTTTTTGCAGGGTAGATTTCGAGCAGATTGAAGGATTGAGTATTTCCACCGGAAAGTCTTTAACATCATCCCCTCTGTATTTCAAGCCTTTTGCAAATCTTGGCTTGACTTTTCTTCCATTGTTGGCCACTGCGTTATAAAATGCCAGTATCTGCAGTGGTGTCATCTGCACTTCGTATCCAATAGACATTTGTGGCAGAGACAGGCCTGACCATTTATCTTCACCGGGATAGCGAATAAGTGGGTCTGCCTCTCCGCGGATACTGACATCAAGCGCCTCATTGAGCCCCATTTTAAAAAGCCTGTCAACAAACTGTTCAGGCCTGTCATGGTAATTACCAAAGATCACTTTAGCGATGCCCACATTGGAAGAATTTTCAAGAGCCTGCTCAAAAGTAATTGTACCAAAACCGTCTTCATGCGAATCCTCCATCCTGTGTTTGTAAAAATATTCCACACCCTGCCCGGTTTCAATGCTGTCATGCGGCTGAATCACATTATCTTCAAGGGCAACCATTACTGAAGCCAGCTTAAATGTAGAACCGGGGTCGGTTGCCTCACCTACGGCATAGTTATAGGCTTCAATATAATTTCCGTGTTTATTTTTCTTAAGGTTGGCAATAGCAAGCACATCACCGGTTTCTACCTTCATGACCACAGCGCTTCCGTGATCGGCATCATGAAATCTGAGACGTCTTTCCAGGGCAGTTTCCGCAACATCCTGGATTTTCACATCTATGGTGGTAAGTAAATCCATTCCATCCTGCGGCTCAATTTCTTTCCCATCGTTGACAGGCATCCAGAGGTTACCGGCTACTTTTTGTTTTACTGCGAAGCCTTTTACACCCCGGAGTTCTTTATCAAAAGCATCTTCCAGGCCTACACCTTTTCTTCCACCCTCTCTGACTGTTCCAATGGTTCTTCTGGCAAGAATACCGAAAGGATGCTCACGCTCATTCCGCTGGAAATATACAAACCCGCCTCTGAAACGCCCCCGTCTGAATATGGGAGCTTTCTGCAATTCTTTAAGCTGGTCATAAGTGGCATTATAACTCAGTCTGAGATACCGGCTACCGTTGTCACGGGCCTTGTGTAGTAGTTCATTGTAGTGTGAGCGGGGTTTACTGAAGATATGGGAGAGCAGATGTGTCAGAGAATCGACATTCTCCTCAAACAATTTCTGTGTCACTCCTTCACAATTGGGATCCCATCCTACCTCATAATATGGTACGGATGTTGCCAGAACAGCACCGTTTCTGCTAAGGATATCTCCACGGTATGGTTCAATTACACTTTCACGAATGACCTGCTTGCTGAGGGATTCAATCTCCTCTTTGTCGGTAAAAACCTGGAGGGCAATCAGCTTTCCGACAACAAGCATACCAAGCCCGAGCATGATAAAATATATCAGCTTAAATCGTTTGATAATATTTTTTCTCTGCGGATTCATTCGTCAAGCTCATACAATATTTTCACCGGAGGCTCACTGGCAAAATCCAGTTCAGAACCATTTTCTCTTAGCTCTTTTAAGACCTGTTGCTGTCGGGATTTCCTCATGAGTTCAGATTGCACGGAAATCTTTTCAGAACGGAGTTCTTTGATTTCTTTCCTTGTATCTTCTGTCATCACGAAAACCTTTTCAGCATGATATCGATTTGATATATAAATCAATGCCAGAACTGCAATAAAAAGAATAAAGGGAAGTTGTCGTACTACCACATCCCTGGCAAGCACGCTACCATCGAGCACATCCCGAAAACTGTTCCGGAATTTTGCATCTTTTTTCTTTCCGTTTTTATTCGTTTTTGCCATTTGTTTTTACTTCTGCAATTCTCATTTTTACACTGCGGGCTCTTGGATTGTGTGAGATATCTTCCTCATCAGCCTGTACAGGTTTTCTGCTTACCTGCGCAAAAGGTGAAATCTGATTTCCATAAAAATCTTTTTCAATATTTCCTTCAATATTTCCTGCCCGGAAGAAGTTTTTCACCAATCTGTCTTCCAGAGAATGATAGGACAAGATCACCAGCTTACCACCGGGCTTGAGACATTCCACAGTTTGAGCCAGCATTTCCTTCAGGGCTTCCATCTCCTGATTGACTTCAATTCTGAGTGCCTGAAACACTTTGGCGAAGAATTTATGCTCTGCTCCTTTTTTTGCAAGTGGTGTAAGTACTTCTGTCAACTGACCGGTTGTTCTCAATGGTTTTTCATTGCGTGCGGTGAAGATTTTATCAGCTACGGAGCGGGCATTTTTTAACTCACCATACGTACGAAGAATTGTTGTGAGTTTATCTTTTGGATAATCGTTCAGGATATCAGCAGCAGTCATTGGAGCCTGTTCATTCATTCTCATGTCCAGGTCAGCATCAAAACGAAAACTGAATCCCCGCTCTTTTTTGTCAATCTGCCAGGATGAAATGCCCAGGTCGGCCAGGATTCCGTCAAATCCCTGCAACCCGTGATAGCGCATGAATTGCCTCAGATATCTAAAATTTGCATGCACAGGCACAACCCTGTGATCATCAGGCAGGTTTTGCAGTGCATCAGCATCCTGATCAAAGACCATAAGCCGCCCATCATCACCAAGCCGGCGAAGTATTTCAGCGCTATGCCCTCCACCACCAAAGGTCAGATCAGCATATACACCATCAGATTTTACATCCAGGGCATCAACTGACTTTTTCAATAAAACTGGCACATGGTATTTCATTCTTCGTCCATCGGATTATCAGATTGACCTAATAGTTTTTCAGCCAGCGATCCAAAATCCTCATCTACGCCCATGTCTTTCCATACTTCCAGGGGCCAGATTTCAACTTTATAATCAAGGCCTGCAAACACCAGGTCCTTCTTAGCACCAATTTCACCAATGAGTCGTTTTGGAAGCAGTATACGGTTGTTTGCGTCAAGGTACATTTCTGCCGTTCCGCTGTAAAACATCCGCATAAACTTACTGTGCTCCCTGTTGTAAGGGTTTAATTTTTGCTGAAGGATAGCATTCTGCCGTTCCCACTCATTCATTGGATACAACACAAGACAAGGCTCAAAAATGTCCCGCTTTACAACAAAGCCACTTTGCTCCCTGCCGTTAAGCTGACGCTTCAGGGCAGAGGGAAACAGCACCCTTCCGGCACTGTCAAGCTTCACTATGTGTTCACCAATAAACATATAAATAAGAATTGATCGCTGTACTTTCGAAAGGTAAAATTAACAAATCTTTCCCATATTTCTCCAATAATTCCCATTTTTTCCCATTATGTTAATAACTTTTTCATGAAATCATTATATGATGGGGTATTCGGGAAGTCAGAAGAATTTGTTAATTTTGGAAAAATTATCAAAAAATGAATAAAAGCGGCGATAAAGAATTGTTACAGGTTGATCTTGACCGGGTTTTGCGCAATAAAGCAGGCAAACGTCAGGTTCCTAAATTTGTTGTCAGCCTGTTAAAGTGGATTGTACGTGAGGATTTCATCAACGAGTTTCTTCAGCGTCACCATGGAAAAGAGGGTCTGGATTGGTCGCACGCCTTTTTAAAGGAATTTAATATCAAAACGAAAACCTATGGTGAGGACAATATACCTGAGAATGGCCGTTTTGTTTTTGCCGCCAACCATCCTTTGGGCGGTACGGAGAGTCATGTTTTCATGAGTGTTGTTGGCAGGCATTTTTCTCACATAAAATTTCCGGTAAATGATGTTTTGATGAATATCCGGCCGATGCAGACCATATTTGTTCCGGTTAATAAATTTGGTGGTCAGAATAAGGATAGTATCCGGATTTTAAACGAGACTTTTGCTTCAGATGCTCAGATACTAATTTTTCCTTCCGGGATGGCCTCAAGAATGATAAGCGGAGAAATTCAGGATCTTGAATGGAAAAAAACATTCATCACAAAAGCCATTCAGCACAAGAGGGATGTTATTCCGGTATTTATTGAAGGCCGGAATTCCATGTTTTTTTACAGATTGGCCAAACTGCGGAAATTTCTGGGCATCAAGTTTAATGTAGAGATGCTGTTTTTGCCACGCGAAGTTTTAAAACAAAGAGGCCGGACAATTTGTTTGCATTTTGGCAAGCCAATTTCCTGGGAGCATTTTGATAATTCAAGGTCTCACAAGGAATGGGCAAAATATGTTAGAGAGAAGGTCTATGCCATGAAGCCTGATGATTAAAAGAATTTTACTAATTTTGCAAAAGATTTCAGATTAGAATAGGAAGCAGCATATGGAAACAATCATTCCCCCTGTAGACAGAGACTTACTTGAGAAAGAACTGACCTGTGAAAAGTATTTACGGAAGGCAAACTTTGGAAATGCTGAAATATACCTTTTCACCCACCATAACAGTCCAATGCTGATGAGAGAAGTAGCCCGTCTACGCGAGGTTACATTTCGTGAAGCCGGTGGAGGCACGGGCAAAGCTCTGGATATAGACAAATTTGACATATCAGACACACCATACCAGCAACTCATTGTATGGGATTCCGAAGACCGTGAAATCACAGGAGCTTACCGTTTCATCCGTGGTAAAGATGTGATGGACAATGTAGAAGAAAAGCTTGCCACCACAAGGCTTTTTAGATTTTCCAACAAATTCATCCAGGAGTATTTGCCTTATACAATTGAGTTGGGTCGTTCTATTGTACAACCAAAATATCAGTTTGCCAACAACCGCAAAAAAGGGATTTATGCCCTTGACAATCTCTGGGATGGTCTGGGGGCACTTGTTGTGAAATATCCTGACATGAATTTTTTCTTTGGAAAAATCACCATGTATAAGCATTTTGATCAGCAGGCAAGGGATTTTATTCTGACCTTCATCAACCTGTATTTTCCAAACAAAGATCGCCTGGTTGAAGCCATAGACCCGATACCAGTGGATACAGAAAAGTATGATGATATTTTTCACGGCAACGACTACAAGAAAGATTATGCCATACTGAGTAAGAAAGTGCGCTCATTCGGGGAAAACATACCTCCCTTGTTCAATGCATATATGAATCTTTCACCTTCAATGCAAACCTTTGGTACTGTTGAAAACCCTCACTTTGGCGGGGTTGAGGAAACAGGCATCATGATCAATATTCAGGACATTTACGAAAGCAAGAAAAAGCGACATGTCGGATCCATCAAATAAGACTGCTTGTTTTTCATCTTAACAAAGTCTCTCCCTTCTATCCCCATAAATAAGAAGCAAATAAGAGCCGAAACATTATACTATAAACTTCGGGAATAAGTTATTATATTTGGAGGTATTACGATGAGACATCTGATTCTGACATATGCGCTCTTTTTGCTGCTTGGGCTGAGCTTTTCAAATGCACAGAGCCTGATTCCAAACGCGGGTTTTGAGGGAGGCTGGGCATGCCCTGAATCCTTCACTGAAAATCCTGTCAAAGAACTCATCCCCCACTGGAAAAACCCAAACAAGGGCACCCCGGATTATTTTCATCGCTGCAGCAATGAAATAGCAGGTGTACCGGAAAACTTTGCAGGATACATGCCTGCCAGTGAGGGTGACGCTTACGTAGGCCTGATTCTGAGAGAGGTTTTTGCTGATAGCATGCCTGAAAAAAAGGCATCGAGAGAATACTTATCGGTCGAGCTGCATGAAGAACTGGAATTCCGTCAGTTGTATTGTTTTTCCCTTAAATACGCCCTGGCCCCACGCTCAAGATATGCAGTAGATGCACTCGGGGTAAGCTTCACAAGGGAACGTTTAAAATCCTGGGACGCCGGATTGCTGGATGCCGAACCTATGGTTTTTAATATGCCCGGTCACAGGATGGACAACAAAACAGAGTGGCATGAGCTCTGTGGTGTATTTCGGTCCCGTGGCAGAGAAAAATTCCTTAGCCTGGGCAATTTCTGCCCAAATGTCAAAACCCATTATTTTGAAAACAGTGACAGCCTGACAGATACCACTTTTGTCTATGCGTACTATTATATTGATGATGTCAAACTGTATAAAATTGAAAACCAGTTTGAATGTGGGTGCCAGGACGATCATTCTGCCGGATATGACTGGCTGGATGAAGATTCGCAATCCTTTATGGAAGCATACAACAACTATCTGGATCAAATGAATGCTGATGAAAGACTGCTGGCTGAAAATGCTGATTTTCCGCTCAATACGAATACCAACGGTACAGATGGCAGACGCAATTCAGAAAAGGAAGACGCAAACGGCGATAAAGGCGGAAACAACGAACAGGAAAATGACAATGAAGCATTGGATCATTCCGGCGCAGAGACAGATGATTCTGCTGCAGAGAGCAACACTACCTCCGGAAACGAAGAAGGATCCAACACAGAAAATGAAAATTATTCAGATGCCTTGGCCGACAATGGAAAGGAAAATAATACAACAAAGTCAGACAAGGAAAAAGAAGAAGAAGACAGTGATTACGCAAGCATATCAGGGCAATTGCGTGAAGGAGCGCTCGGTTCCGGTGATGAGGAGTTAATTGAAAGCTTGCGAAATGCAAATACAGGCTTTTCCATTGACATGCCCAACATCTATTTTGCATTCAACCAGTCGGAATTGCTTCCCTCCTCCTTCTCCGCCCTGGAAAAGCTTGCAAACATCATGCAGGAGCATTCAGACCTCCGGATTGAAATACGCGGACATACCGACAATATTGGCAGCAACTGGTACAATAAGCGCCTGAGTGTTGGCCGTGCAGAAGCGGTATACAGGTTTCTGATTGAAGCCGGCATAGATGAATCAAGGTTAAAATATCGTGGTTTTGGAAACAAAGTACCTGTTGCAGATAACGAAACAGAAGAAGGCAGACAACTCAACAGGCGGGTAGAAATCAAGGTAATAAGCAATGAATAAGTTTAGTTTTTACCAGGCAAACACATTCTGTCCGCTGCCACCCCGTTGATCAACCAGTCATCATACCAATCAGGATGTACCTGTTCACAATAAGGCATCCAGTCACAGGCATCGCTCAAACTCAGATCACTTCGGATTACACGTCTGTTTTCACCAACAATAGTTGCACTCAGATCCACGGTTTTTCTGGAATAATCCTCCAAAAGTATCAGCATCAAATTCCTGCTAAAAGAAAGCCTCAGCAATGGATTCATAAACACTATCTTCATCCGTCTCTGAAATACCAGACGTAGCACGGACTAGTGCCAGGGTATCAGGGTCAAAATCCTGCATAAAAAAAGTCTCCGGCTTTGATTGGTACTGTGCAAAACTCATACCTGCAATAAGGAGAAATGCAACAATGGTATAAATTCGTTTCATACCAAAATTTATTCTAGTTATGTATCCCCAATATAACATATTTTGAGTCCGTTTACAACTATTTTATAAACAAAAAGAGCCGCACTTGCGGCTCTTTTTATCTGTATTTAAAAGTTTTCTTAGCGAATAACGTTCATTTTCTGTGTGCTTACTTCATTACCGTTTTCAATGCGGATGATGTAAGTACCTTCAGAGAGATCGGAAATATTGATGCTTTCGCGGTTGCTGTCAGCAACTTTAGAAGCAACAACCTGACCTACCATGTTCATTACGTTGATCTGTGCATTTTCAGCATTTTCAACATAAATCATATTGTCAGCAGGATTGGGGAATACTGCGATGCTTTCAGAAGCATTCATATTTTCACCAACAGCAGCGTCGATTTCAAAATCATCAATTACAAGCTGGTACATATCAGTAATATCCCAGTGACGGATAGCGATATAGATTAATTCTCCGTCATAATCACTGAGGGGAACAATAACCTGATTAAAGGTGGAATCACCTGCAGGGAGAGTTTCCGTATGAACTTCAGTAAAGTCAGCAACTTCTGTACCGCTGGTAGAAATCATTACTGAGAATTTTTCTTCAGACCAGTCGGGATCAAAAGCAGCAGCATAGAAACCAAGTTCAAGGTTAGCCTGATTGATATCGAACTGGGGTGAAATCAGGTAATTATCGGGAGTAAGGGCGCCGTCTGTATTGTCATAAGATGCAGACATTGCTGCTCCACTACCATTGTTCACATGATAATCAATCTGCATCCAGTTAAAACCGTCAGCATCCTCATCAAGAGCAAGCCAGCATGCGGGAGGAACAGCTGATTCAAAACCTTCGTGGAATGGATAGCTTGAAATCACCTCACATTCAGTGGTAAAAGTATATGGACCAGCCCAGAGGCTAGTACCATCACCACCACAGTCAGCCTGCACATAAAAATCATACATGGTAGCTGCATCGAGTCCATCCAGGGTATAAGGATTATCCGTAACACCTTCTTCAAGTGTACCATCACCCTGTGTAAAACCGACGGGACCCCACTCAACATTCCAGGTGTCAGCAGTTCCGGTTTCAGTCCATTCAAGGTCAGCACTGTTTAAACCGGCTGTGGCTGTGAGATCTTCAGGTGCAGGGCAAGCGGGCTCGGTGCAATCTCCGGTAAAGGAAAACACTGTAGTACCGTCATCTTCGGCAGCAAAATCACCAATAGCAGATGTGTGGAGTTCTATTCCATAAGGATCGGAAATGGTAAACCCAATTTCTGCAGGATAGTCACCGGCAACAAAAACAACATCCACAGAGGCGGCATCACAAATATCAGCATAAGCGGTACCACTTCCTCCGGCATCGAGGGTTACTTCAGCAACAGTAAGACCATCTTCAACAAACTGAAGCGCGCCACCATTCCAGCCATCCTCATAGTCATCGACCATGTCAACAACATAAGAACACTTGTCAGCAGGATCACAGTTGGAAGTCACTGCAGTAACAGGTCCAGACCAAATACTGTAGGTGTCACCACCACAGTTTGAACGGATATAAACATCATAATGTGTTCCCGCAGTTAACCCTGAAATTGTATAAGGGTTGTCTACAATGCCCGCCTCGGTAGGCGTACCGGTAGGAGTTACTCCTGTTTCTACAACTTCAATATCCCATGAATCCGGGGTGCCAATCTGATCCCAGCTTACGGTAAGACCCGTATCAGTAGGATTAATCAATTCAACATTGCTTGGTGCAGCACAAGATGGAGCAACACCTTCGAGACAATAAGTACCCGGGTTATCTAAGGCAGCCCATTCAAGACTGTCACTATTATACTGGTAAGCACTACCATCTCCATCTCCCGAATCAATCCACATGAACCAGCAATCACTGGCTGTTGTGCCTTCGACAAGCATAAATCCATTATGCATATCAACACTGCTGCCCAGGTCAACACTCAGAAAATAAGCCGCATAAGCATCAAACAACTGTACACCGGCATCAACAACTGTTCCGGTTACATCAGTAAATGAATGCAGGGTATCACCCGGGACACCTCCATTATTTTCCAAAAAATAGACATTCACAGTATAAGGATCATCGGGTGTACATTCTGACCAGGTAGATCCGTCATAATACAAGGAAGCCATCCAAACGTGGACAGTTTCAATAGTTCCACCAATGGTAGAGAATTCAGTGGCCGCAGAAATTCCCACAGACAATTCGGATGTAACTGCAGTTGAGGGATCACTGTATGGCTGAGATCCCAGGCTGTTAGCAGGGCAATCTTCAATCACACCTCTATCATAAGTAATATTGTTTAGATAAATGGCTTTTTTACCATCATCTTTAATTTGCTGCTTTGTATCAATTCTCGCTTGACCGAAAGCGGATACAGCAACAAACATCATTGCAAATAACAAATAAAAATTTCTCATAATGTTTGGGTTTTTAGTTTTACATGTGACAAATATAACATTTTTTTAATTAACCGTATCAATCAAGACTTAAATCGCATTCAAAAAAAAAAGTTGTCCGCAAAACAGCGGACAACCTTTTTTTGATAAGTTATAATAATTAAAACTATGCTTAGCGAATAACATTCAGTTTCTGAGTATTCACTTCATCTCCGTTTTCAATGCGGATCATGTATGTGCCTTCAGAAAGGTCTGAGATATTGATGCTTTCGCGGTTGCTCTTAGCTTTTTCAGAAACCACTTTTTGTCCAACCATATTGTATATGCTGATATCTGCATTTTCTGCATTTTCAACAGTAACATTATTGTTGGCAGGGTTCGGGAAAACACTGAGGTTTTCATTGCTGATTGCATCATTGCCGGTGGCAAAATCAATGCTCACATCATCAAGTTTAATCTGGAACTGGTCAGTACAATCGTGATGACGGAAAGCAATATAAATTACTTCACCATCATAATCTGTCAATGGAAGAACAACTTCTGACCATGCATCAGAACCTGCTGGTAAAGTTTCACTGTGAATGGAAACAAAATCAGCTGGTGCTGTACCGCTTGTTGAAATCATCACTGAATAATTCTCCTCAGACCAGTCAGAGTCCTGTGCGGCCACCCAGAATCTGAGCTCAAGGTTGTCTGCAGTAATATCGAACTGTGGCGTAATCAGGTAGTTGTCAGGTGTCAGAGCACCATCATCGCCATCCCATGATGCAGACATGGCTGAATACTCACCGTCATGAGCAGTGTGATCCGGTTCAACAACCTGCTCCCAACCAAATCCATCTCCGTCTTCATCCAGTGCTTCCCAACATTCGGGTGGTACAGTGGCTTCAAAACTTTCACTGTAAGGATAATCAGATATAACACTGCATGGACCCTGACCAATACCTGAAAGATCAATATCAACAGTGCCTCCGTTGGTTTCAATTGAGAAGGTTTCATTATATGTACCTTCTGCTGTGGGTGTAAAGTCAAATGTGAAATCATAAGACTGGCCTTCATCAAGGCTCACATCACCATCGGTAAAAGTAGTTGAGAACATTGTTCCGCTAAGATCAGTGGATGAATTAACGGTAAGTGTTCCTACGCCAATATTGGTTAAGGTAAATGTACCTGAGGTAACAGATGTTTCAATCTCCACGCCTCCTGCACTGTAGGTGTCGGGGTCAACACTTGCAATGGGTTCTGTAGCTTCTGGTACATGGAAAGTCATGTCATCAATATCCACATAACTGCCGGCAGTTAAGGTGCCAATGTCTAAACCCTGGAATATACCAAGACCAGTACTGGAGACAAACATTGCAGCACTGTCTGGTACGAGCGTTTCCTCATAGTTAAGTGTAACGGTTTTTTCTTCCCAGGCTGTGCTGATATCAGCATCTCCATACATTTCAGTAAAACCACCAACATATGTACCATCATTGTACAGTTCGAAAATTACAATGGAGGTATCAGTGCTCATCAATTCTCCTTTAAAGAAAAAGGAAACAGAATCAGGACGCTCAGTGTAAGGCTCCTTCTGTGGGCCACCAATAAGTCCATCCTGTCCGATAAAAGCAATACCACCAACCAGGGTATCAGTCCATCCTAAATTGGTATTAGACACAACATTGCTTTCCACATGCATAGCATATGTACCACTCTGTGCATCTGTACTCTGCTGACCAGCAGGATTACCTGTTATCATTGACCAACCTTGTGGCATATCACCAAGGTCAAGATAGTCATAATCGGAATGCCATGTTTCAAAATCGGCATTATCAATGGCATCGCCTTTCAATGATTTTGTTTTTGTCAGATTTTCTTTGACATCTTTCTTGATACTCAGGTCTTTCACCTGATAGTTTTGAGCAAATGCGAATGATACGCTTGCAATCAAAACAAAACTGAGTAATAATTTTTTCATAACTAATGTAATTTTTAAAAATTTAGGATAAATATTCAATCTTATTTCACAAATCTACGAAAAAATAATCACTTCACAAAACTCATCGAAGATATTTTTTCTTATTTATCAAGGATTTGAACTTCATTGATATTACGCCAAACACTGCCTCGGAAAATATCCCGCCGGACATTTTGGATGTTCCGTGTTTTCTTTCAGTAAATATGATTGGCACTTCCCGAACATCAAATCCAAGCAACCACGCTTTAAATTTCATTTCAATCTGAAATGCATAGCCAATCATCCTGATATTTTCAAGATTAATACTTTCAAGAACTTTTCTGCTGTAACAAACAAAACCCGCTGTTGTATCATTTATTTTCATCCCGGTAACTATCCGTACATACCAGGAAGCAAAATAGGAAAGCAAAACCCTTCCCATCGGCCAGTTCACAACATTCACCCCGGTTATATATCGCGAGCCGATCGCTACATCAGCACCGCCTTTGGCACACTCGGCCTGGAGACGCTCAAGGTCTTCGGGATTGTGTGAAAAATCAGCATCCATCTCACAGATATAATCATACCCGTTCTCAAGAGCATATTTGAAACCCGCAATATATGCAGTGCCCAGACCCTGCTTTCCCTCGCGCTGCATCAAATGAAGCTGCAGAGGAAATTCGTTTTGCAATTCTTTAATGATATCTGCAGTTCCGTCAGGGGAACCATCATCTACGATCAACACATGAAAAGACTCCTCAAGCGAAAACACCTTCCGGACAATGGCCTCTGCATTCTCCCTTTCATTATAGGTGGGTATGATAACAAGATTTTTACTCACGTCAGGTTTCGTTCTAGTAATAAGCTGTCAAATATAGAAACTTATCATCGATTCTAAAAATCCAGGCATACTTTTCAGCAAGATTTGCAAAACATACATAATATATATTGTCTTTAACATATATATATCAGGGCACATCCCGCCGGAAAAAGGCGGGTCGGCCTGCAGCCTGTAGTTGCGCACTGCTCTGCCTGTGCTGACATGGCCGGGCAGGAGTTCCGCTCCATCGCTCCCTGCCCGTCCGGCAGGCGGGCACTCTGCCCGCCGCTGCAGCACAACGGCATCGCAGCACACAAGCTGCCGGCTTCCGTCCTTGTGCAAAAATCACCTGACAGGTCTGCCGGTATTGATA
>JBKGYK010000033.1:0-31985 GCA_046546095.1 Bacteroidales bacterium | reverse complement strand
GGGCTTTAGCCCTGATATGCTTTCATGAATTTTTCATATTCTTCTTAAAGTCCTCTTTTGGACAAAACTGGCAGGGCTAAAGCCCTTTACTTCTTGCATTGCTACCACCACGACCTAAAGGTCGTGGTTAAGCGGGTGACGAACTGGCAGGGCTAAAGCCCTTTTACCTTTCTTCATTCCTGCCACCACGAGCTGAAGCTCGTGGTTAAGCGGCAGCTCAGTTGGCAGGGCTACAGCCCATGTGTTCTTCTTTTCAGTTGCATATCCCGACTTGAAGGTCATGGTTAATCAGGTGTCATTTCTGGCATAAAACCTTAGTCCGGTTCTTGCTATTTCATTCTTGTGTGGCCGGTTAACCCCCGGCATTTATGCCGGGGTTATTAAGGCAAAAAACACAAAGGGCTTTAGCCCTGATATGCATCTTTGAATTCTTCATATTCTTCTTAAAGTCCTCTTTTGGACAAAACTGGCAGGGCTAAAGCCCTTTACTTCTTGCATTGCTACCACCACGACCTAAAGGTCGTGGTTAAGCGGGTGACGAACTGGCAGGGCTAAAGCCCTTTTACTTCTTGCTTTGTTCACCACCACGACCTGAAGATCGGGATGAACCTGAATTTTTCATTACCTTTGCAATACACGTATGGATAAATTTACACTCAAATCGCAATACAAGCCAACCGGTGATCAGCCTCAGGCCATCAAAGAAATCACCGAAGGCCTGGAATCCAACCGGGGGCATCAGGTACTGCTGGGTGTTACCGGGTCGGGAAAGACCTTCACCATGGCCAATGTTATCAAAAACATCAACCGGCCGGTGCTGGTGATGAGCCACAACAAAACACTGGCAGCCCAGTTATACGGAGAGTTTAAACAATTTTTCCCGGACAACCGGGTTGAATATTTTGTTTCCTATTACGATTACTATCAGCCGGAAGCTTATCTGCCCACCACCGACACCTACATCGAAAAAGACCTGTCCATCAACGATGAGATTGAAAAACTGCGGCTATCGGCCACCTCTGCCCTGCTTTCAGGGCGTCGCGATGTGATTGTTGTCAGCTCGGTATCCTGCATTTACGGCATTGGTAACCCGGAAGATTTTCATGCCAACACCATCAAAATCAAAGTGGGACAGTTTATCGGCAGAGATGCTTTCCTGCGCCTGCTGGTGAGCAGTCTGTATTTCCGCTCAGACATTGAATTCAAGCGCGGAAGCTTTCGCGTGCAGGGCGATACCATTGACATTTTCCTTGCCTACCATGATGTTGCTGTTCGTGTGGTTTTCTGGGATGAGGAAATTGAAGAAATTTTCTCCATCGATCCTGTCACCAACGAGGAACTGGAAAGCCTGAATCAGGCCATCATTTACCCGGCCAATATTTTTGTCACCACAAAACAGCGCACCCAACAGGCCATCAGGCAAATTGAAGATGATCTGAAAACACAAATCGACTATTTCAAGGAAATCGGCAAACCCCTGGAAGCCAAGCGCATTGAGGAGCGAACCACATTTGATCTGGAAATGATACGCGAGCTGGGACACTGCCCCGGCATAGAAAACTATTCCCGTTATTTCGACGGGCGCAAACCCGGCACACGGCCTTTCTGCCTGATCGATTATTTTCCCGACGATTTTGTCACCATCATTGATGAAAGCCACGTAACCCTGCCGCAAATACGTGCCATGTATGGCGGCGACAGAGCCAGAAAAATCAATCTGGTGGATTACGGATTTCGCCTGCCTGCCGCACTGGATAACCGGCCGCTGAAATTTGAGGAATTTGAAAAAGTCACCCAACAGATGGTCTACGTATCGGCAACGCCGGCAGATTTTGAGCTTCAGCGCGCAGAAGGCATCATCACCGAACAGGTTATCCGCCCAACGGGCATACTTGATCCCCCGATAGAAATCCGGCCCACCGCCAATCAGATTGACGATCTGCTGGAAGAAGTTCAAATCCGGATAGAAAAGGGTCAGCGCGTGCTTGTCACAACGCTTACCAAGCGCATGGCCGAAGAGCTGAGCAAATATTTGCTGCGCATCAACATCAAAAACCGCTACATCCACTCCGATGTTGAAACCCTGGAGCGTGTGGAAATCATGGATCAGCTCCGCGAGGGCAAAATTGACGTACTTGTGGGTGTCAACCTGCTCAGGGAGGGCCTGGATTTACCGGAAGTCAGTCTGGTAGCCATTCTCGACGCCGATAAGGAAGGATTCCTCCGCTCTGAACGCAGCCTCACGCAAACCGCAGGCCGTGCGGCCCGTCACCTGGAGGGACTTGTTATCATGTACGCCGACAAGGTCACCGGCAGCATGCGGCGCACCATTGACGAAACCAACCGCCGCCGCGCCAAACAAAAGGCTTATAACAAAGAACACGGCATCACCCCGCAGGCAATCCACAAAGAACGCTACACCGTGCTGGGTCAAAAAACAAAAACCGGGGAGCAAAAAGCCTATACCGGACCTGATGAAAACCAAAGCGTAGCTGCCGATCCCGTGGTGCAATACATGAGCAAAGAAGCACTGGTAAAAAACCTCGACAAAACCCGCCGCGAAATGGAAGCCGCTGCCAAAAAGCTGGATTTTATCGAAGCTGCCCGCAAACGCGACGAAATGTTCGAACTGGAGAAACTGCTGAAAAAACAGGTGTAATTGTTTTTCCAGCTATCTTCTAATCCAGGATAAATCCTTCAGAATAAATTTATTATGTAAGGGCGTGCCCCTTTTTCCGGCAGCCATAACTTGCGAAAGTTCAGAACTTTCGCAAGTTATACCAGACCCAAAAATGGGTCGGTCTTCGGTTTCTAGCTGCCAGCTGCTCTGCCTGCCAGCCATGTTACATGTTTTATTGGGAGGCAGGCTGGCGGGTGCTGACAAATGCAGCAAAGGAGTTCACTCAATCGCTCCACTCTTTCCTGCATGCAGCACCAGCGCATCGCAGCAGGCAGGCTATTACACCTACCTGCCCGCCGTGTTAATTTTTATTGTTGGCAGGCGGGCGCCCTCACGCAATAATATCTACCAAAGGGTTTGCATCTATATTCCTAATTTTACGCCACTTTTTGGAATTGTATTCCGAATATTACGCCATTTTTAGGTGTACAATACCGGATTTTACGCTATCTTTTAACCTACTTACAATTTCAGAGAAACATATCAGGTAAGAAACTGCACTGCAGGTATAGCCATCACATTGTCTTCGAGAACTCTTGTCTTCAAATCATTTGACAGCACAATGCGATTTAGAACAGGTTTGTCAAGTATGTCTTCAATGTTTCTGAGATGCCGGGCATCTGTTTTCCGGACATGTTTACTTACTTTGACTTCAATGGCAATATATCCGTTAGGTTTTTCAATCAGGAGATCAACCTCACGCCCGTCACTGGTTCGCAGGTGATAGAAAGGCAAATCCAGCTGTAACGTGCGGCATTGCTTATAGAGTTCTGCCACAATTGCAGATTCAAATTGGTGTCCGTCAGGTTCACCTTGTTTGTTGAGCACGCTTCGCATCACACCGATATCAAGAAAATGAATTTTGGGAGATTTCACAAGCCGCTTTTTGGTATTTCTGCTCCATGATGGCAACAAAAGTGTCTGATAACTCATTCCCATGTATTGAATAAAACGCTGAACAGTTTTCCCACTCACTCCGGCATCAGCAGCAATCTGAGAATGATTCACCAATTGAGCGGTATGAATGGCGATAAGCTTTTGTACTTTGACAAACGGTTCAAGGTAACGCAATTCTGCCAGATCCCTGATATCCCGCTCAAGATATGTTTTAACGTAATTACGTAACCACTCCTGCTTTTCTTTATCCGTAACCCTATCATCCGTAATGGCAGGATAGCCACCATATGAAAGGTAATCATTATAGCATTTCCTTCTTTCAGCATGATCCGACAACAAATTGAATGGTTTACGGTCTGTTTCACGCTCTATCAGCAATTTCTGGAACCATGACAAATCAACAACATCATCCCATCTCTTTGTCAGCATCTCAGGAAGGGTAAGAGGAAACATTTCCACCAAATGACATCGGCCTGCAAGTGACTCCCTGACTTTTTTTTGCAAAAGAATCTGTGAGGACCCCAGGATAAGATAGGCTGCATCAGAATATTGATCATATACGGATTTTATGCTCTCCACAAGTTGTGGCTCTTTCTGAATCTCGTCCAAAACAGCCCGGGGATAAAACTTATACCATTCTGAAGCACTTAATTGTCTATATGCATCCACACTTACAGGATCTTCAATTGACAGATAAGGCAGATCAGGAAACAGCTGTCGCACAAAAGTGGTTTTGCCGGTCTGCCGGGCACCAGTAATAACCACGATCCGACCAAAACGTGAAGCAAACTTCTTATCTATAGCTTCTTTCAAATGTCTGCTTTTGAATCTCATACCCTCAAAAATAGACTATTTAACCATCAATTCCAAATTTTACGCCACTTTTTGGAATTGTATTCCGAATATTACGCCCTTTTTAGGATTTCACAGACTGATTATCCAATCTCCGGAAGTAACACCTCCACATGCTGCAAATTTCCGGCCAAGAAAGTTTTCTTCCGAATGGTTAAAAATCCACCAGATCGCCTTCTTCGATGCCGTGTTCATCACAGTATCCGGCATTGACCTCAACAACATATATCGATGCTTTGCCTGAAGGCAGGGACCGGTCAGAGAGGGTCTCTGTATTTTTGTATATTTTGACAATCTCATAATCAGAGTTGACATAAAGGATGTCAAGTGAAATGATGGTATTTCTCATCCAGAATGCCTGTTCCGTTTCATTTTCAAAAACAAACAGCATGCCGGTTGAGTCAGCCATTTCAGGGCGGTACATCAAACCCAGGGCACGCTCAAAGTGTTCATCAGCAACTTCTGCATCAATTTCACTGATAATTTGCTTTGTTTCCTGATCAATGAAACGCAGTTCAATATCTTTTTCAAAAACAGGCGGATTATCAAAGGAATATTTATGATCCTCTGGTTCTACAAGCGGTGTAGGAGATTTTATTTCCGGTCTGGGCAATTCATTGTCATGAAAAAAAACAAAATAAACGGCCACAGCCGCAATCAGAATTCCCAGGATCAGGAACAAGCGTTTTTTCGTATTCATATCATTAGGTCATTTGCATGTTATACAATTTGGTGTAGACACCATCCAGTTGCATGAGTTGATCATGCCGTCCTCTTTCCACAATTTCACCGTGACGAAGGACACAAATTTCATCTGCATTTTTCACGGTAGACAAGCGATGTGCAATCACAATAGAAGTCCGGTTTTTCATAAGATTATCCAGGGCTTCCTGCACCAGTTTTTCTGATTCTGTATCCAGTGCTGAGGTAGCTTCATCCAGTATCATAATGGGTGGATTTTTCAGAATCGCACGCGCAATACTTAATCTTTGCCGCTGTCCTCCGGAAAGTTTTCCACCACTGTCTCCGATATTGGCCTGATATCCCATTTCATTTTCCATGATAAAATCATGAGCATTGGCAATTTTTGCAGCAGCGATGATGTCTTGTTCTTTCACATGATCGGTACCAAATGCAATATTGTTTGCAAAGGTATCATTAAACAAAATTGGATTCTGATTCACATAACCAATAAGTGAACGCAAATCCCGCATGGAAATATCCTTAATATTGATTCCGTCAATCAGAATTTCACCCTCACTGATATCATAAAAGCGCGGCAGCAAATCCGCAAGAGTGGTTTTACCGGAACCTGACTGCCCCACAAGTGCAATTGTCTGACCCCGCTCAATTTTGAGATAAATATTTTTCAGTACCGGCACATTGACATAGGCAAAACTCACATTTCGGTATTCAATGGAATCATTAAAATCCTTTTTATCTACAGGATTTTCCGGATTTCTGATAATATTTTTTGCTTTGAGAATCTCATTGATTCTGTCCACCGAAGCCAGGCCTTTCTGAACATTGTAGGCAGCAGTGCTGAGTCCTTTGGCCGGGGTAATCACCTGTGAAAATATCAGCAGATAGCCAATCAGCACGCTGGATTCCATTTCGCCTGTAACCAGAACAATCCGCCCTCCATACCACATCACAAATACGATGGTTACGGTAGCAAGAAATTCGGTCATGGGTGAAGCCAAAGCTCTTCTCCGGTTAATTTTATTCAATATATGGGTATAACCGTTATTAACATCATAAAATCTTCCCTCCTGCTGCCGTTCAGCATTGAAAGCCTTGATAATCTGCAAACCAGAGAGGCTTTCTTCAATCAGTGACATCAGGCTGCCCATTCTCCGCTGCCCCTCCTGTGAACGCTTCCTCAGGGATTTTCCGATACGGCCAATCAACAGACCTGCTACCGGGAGTACAAGCAGAACAAAAAGGGTAAGTTTCACATTGAAAACAAAGAGTGTTGCCATGAAGGCGATAATCTTGATCGGATCCCTGAACAGCATGGTAAGTGAACTCACTATGGAAATTTCAATTTCCTGCACATCATTGGTCATACGAGCAATGACATTGCCTTTTTTTTCTTCACTAAAATAACCAAGATGCAATTCGGTAATCTTACGGTACAAATTGTTGCGGATATCCCGTACCACACCATTACGCACCGGCACCATAAAGTAATTGGCAAAATACCAGGTGGATGTTTTCAGAAGTGTTGCAATGCTCACCATTCCTCCGAGTACAACCAAAGCCCTCAGACTGCCATGCTCAATGATAATCTGACTGAGCCAGTACTGAAAATTATGAAGAATCACTTCAGAATTCATAGCCCAGGGTTCCATTTCAGTTACAAGATCCTGCTGGTTGAACAATACGCTCAGGAAAGGTATCACCATGCCAAATGAAAACAAGGCAAAAAGAGTACTGAAAATATTCAGAATAATATTCATCAGGGCCTTATACTTGTAAGGCCATACATATTTGAGTATTCTGCCAAAATCTCTCATCAGCAACCCAGATAATTAAAGGGTGTTACTTCTTTCATTTCCTTTTTTACTTCTTCCGGTAATTCCAGAGAATCAATAAACGTATGGATTCTTTCCTTTGTTACTTTTTCATTGGTTCTTGTGAGATTTTTCAGGGCTTCATATGGTTTAGGATAAGCTTCCCTGCGCATGATATTCTGTATGGCTTCCGCCACAACCGCCCAGTTTTGCTCCAGATCATCATTGATTTTTTCCTGATTGAGCAGAAGTTTATCCAGCCCTTTGATGATGGCCTGAAAAGCAATCAGACTATAGGCAAAGGGCAGGCCAAGGTTACGGGTCACTGTAGAATCTGTCAGATCACGTTGCAAACGGCTAACTGGTAGCTTTATGCTCAAATGGGCTGCAATGGCAGAGCTCATTCCCAGGTTGCCTTCAGCATTTTCAAAATCAATGGGGTTGACTTTATGCGGCATGGCTGATGATCCGACTTCACCGGCTTTAATTTGTTGTTTGAAATAATCCATGGAAATGTATGACCATATATCGCGGCAAAAATCTGTCAGGATTGTGTTGATACGTTTCATGCCATCGAAAAATGCAGCCATATGATCATAATGTTCGATTTGTGTGGTTGGGAAGGATCGCTTCATATCCAGGTAATTTTCAACAAAATCCTTACCAAACTGATGCCAGTCAATTCGTGGGAAAGCCACATAATGGGCATTGAAATTTCCGGTTGCGCCGCCAAATTTGGCTGCAAAAGGAATGGATTTCATCAGATTGACCTGCTCCCTGAGTCTCTGGGCAAAAACATCAAGTTCTTTACCAAGACGCGTTGGGCTGGCCGGCTGACCATGTGTGCGCGCCAGCATAGCAACATCAGACCAGTCTTCCGCCTTTTCGTCCAGTTTTTCAATTACCGCCCGTAAATGCGGGAGATACTGATCTTCATATGCTTTTTTAATGGATAAGGGGATGGCTGTATTGTTGATATCCTGCGAAGTAAGTCCGAAATGCACAAACTCTTTGTAATCGGAAAGCCCTGTCTGATCAAACCATGATTTAACATGATATTCCACTGCTTTCACATCGTGGTTTGTGGTTTTTTCGATTGACTTTACTGCTTCAGCATCTTCTGCGGAAAAGGCATCCAGTTTTTCATCCAGTTGTATCAACTGCTCCTCGCGAACCCCTTCCAGTTGTGGCAAAGGAAGCTGGCAAAGGGCTTTAAAATATTGCACCTCCGTATTGAGCCGGTAATAGATCAATGCTTTTTCTGAAAAATATTCCTGCAGTACCCTGGTTTTGCTTTGATAGCGTCCGTCAACAGGACTGATTGCATCCAATTCGGAAATTCTCATATCAGACAATTTTTATTTGCCAAAGGTAGAAAAAAAACGCATATTGCGTTCGCACACACATAGGATATAAAAATCAGGTTTTGTCAAAGAAGAAATGGAGCAAATAATTAGAGTTTCCGCTGTGAGTTTCCTCAATACCCTGCCATTCCGTTATGGTCTGAATCAATCTGAGGAAATCAGCAAACATGCCCGAATTGAGTATGATATACCATCGGTATGTGCACAAAGACTGATTTCCGGAGAAGTTGATGTAGGCTTGATTCCCGTCGCTGCACTAAAAGACATCCCGGATTATCACATCATCAGCCGCTATTGTATTGGCGCCAGGGACAAGGTTGATTCTGTTTATCTTTTTGGGCAAGTACCTGTTCATGAAATGGAAAGTATCTACCTGGATTACCGTTCACGCACATCTGCGGGACTCATCCGCATTCTTGCAAAAGAGTACTGGCACACTTCACCCGAATGGAAAAATGCAAGTCCGGGATATGAAAAGCAAATATCCGGAGAAACCGGTGGCCTCATCATAGGAGATAAGGCTCTTGAACTCGCTGATAACTATACCTGCCGGTATGATCTGGCCAATATCTGGCGCAAATTTACCGGAGAAGAATTTATTTTTGCCGCCTGGGTAAGTCGCAAAAAATTGTCAGACGAATTCATCCAGGCCTTCAATGATGCACTCGGGTACGGAATAAAGCATCCCGACAGGGCCGTGGAGGCATTGGGCAATAAATACCGTCATCTTCCGGCACTTGATTATCTGAAAAACAGCATAGACTATTCTATGACCGATTCAAAACGTAAATCACTTACACTCTATCTGAAAAAATTAAAAAAATTGCCACCCTTATAAAAGACTTAAAAATCTTTCTTATTTTAGTTTTCTCAAAAACAGGATATTTTTATGAAACACAGCATCATTCTTTTACTTGTATTTGCAGGCTTTATGACACAGGCTACTGCCGGATTACTCTTGAGCCCTGACACCACAGACAATGAAAATATTGGTGTGCAGATGGCACAGGCAAGGCTGAAATACCAGAATAATGATTACCAGGGAGCATTGAGAAAATATCAGGAACTTCATGAAATTGCTCCTGATGATATTATGCTGAATTACAGAACAGGAGAAACACATTTTCAACTGAAAAACTACCAGGAAGCCATCCCCTATCTGGAAAAATGTGTAGATACCGAGGAGGCTGAAAAACTAAAAAAACTGCATTACTATCTGGGTCGGTCCCACCAAAAATGCTTTCATTTTACTGATGCAATCAATCATTTTGAAATATACATCAACAATCTGTCCGGGCGGGATAAAAAAAATGATCCGGCAACAACTTATCTGGCGCATGCTAAAAATGCCAAAGAGCTGATGGATAAAAAAGCAGATGTTGAAATCAAAAATCTGGGAGAAGCCATCAATTCAAAATACGTAGATGCTGTGCCATCCATTACGGCAGATGAATCTGTTTTGATTTTCACATCCCGTCGTCCTGATAAGGCAGACGATTTACGCGATCCCAATACAGGCAACTATTATGATGATGTTTATTTCTCCAAAAAACAGGAAGACGGAAGCTGGTCGGAGGCAAAGCCGATTCCGGGAAAGATAAACACCGAAGGTTATGACGCCAACACCAGCATTTCTCCCGATGGAGAAATCATTTATCTGTACAAAAACATAGAAGGAGAAACCCAAAGCGGTGATATATATTATTCAGAAAAACAATCCAATGGTAGCTGGGGCAAACCCAAACCCCTGAATGAAAACAAGCCTGAGGGTTTCTTTGATAAAATAAAAAATTCCTTCAACATCCTGTTTAAAGGAGAAACGGCCATCAATTCAAGCTATTTTGAAACTTCAGCTTCAGTTACTGCTGACAAAAACAGCATTTACTTTGTCAGCGAACGCGAAAAAAACAACTATGGCAATGCCGATATCTGGGTGGCTCATAAGATTGGCAAAGGCTGGAGCATTCCCGGGAATCTGGGTAAAAACATCAATACAGTGGATGATGAAATCTCTGTATTTATTCATCCTGACGGCAACACATTATTTTACGCATCCAATGGAAAGCACTCCATGGGTGGTTATGATATTCTGATGAGTAAAAAAGAAAACGGCAGATGGTCGGAACCGGTAAATCTGGGATATCCTGTCAACACGCCATATGATGAATTCCATTTCACCTTGTCCGCTGACAGCAAAACTGCCTACATTTCCAGCAACCGTGAAGGCGGACTTGGACAGGTTGACATTTATAAATTGGACATGAGTGAGTATTTTGATAAAATGGATCTGGAATTTGCCGGCCCAAGGCTCACCATAGTAAAAGGCAGTATCATAGACAAAGACCAGAATCCCATCAGCACAGAGATAAAAATCAGTGATGCAGACTCCGGAGAAACGGTAACCAGACTCACTTCTGACGAGGATGGTAAGTATTTCATCACCCTGAAAGCCGGTCATACCTACCGTTTTGAAATCAATGCAGAAGGCATGGAACCGGTAAAGAAAGAAATTAAGCTGCCTGCCGGAGAAGACATGGAATCTGAAAAAAGCTGGCATTTTATCCTGAGTCCGAAATAAACGATATGAAAGCATTACTAAGCATACTCCTGTCATTTCAATTGTTGAGCCTTGCGGCGCAAGACAGTACCATGCAAACCACAAGTACCGTCACCGACACAGCTACTGCCAGTAAATCTTTGGTATATAAGCTTGAGATATTTGAACAAATCAGCATGACAGCATGGCGGAACACCCAACAGGCATTTCTTGAAGCTGACAGCTTAGAGGCAGATCTTTTCATCATACACATGAACACCTATGGGGGCCTGGTGGTAGCTGCAGATTCTATCCGGTCAGCTGTGTTAAAATCAAACATTCCGGTGTGGGTATATATTGACAATAACGCGGCTTCAGCAGGTGCTTTGATTTCCATTGCCTGCGACAAGATATTCATGAAAGATGGTGCCAGCATGGGTGCAGCTACAGTGGTCAGCCAGGACGGAAAAGAAATGTCCGACAAATACCAGTCTTACATGCGGGCAACCATGCGATCCACAGCTGAAGCTCAGGGAAAAGACACCCTTGTTAACGGCACTGACACCACTTATGTATGGCGCAGAAATCCAAAAATTGCAGAAGCCATGGTGGATCCGGATGTGTATATTCCGGATTTGATTGATTCCACCAAAATACTCACATTAACTGCTTCAGAAGCGGCAGACAACGGTTACTGTGAAGGAATATATGATAATCTCACCAGTTTGCTCAAAAATGAGTGGCAATCGGATTATGAAACAAAAACTTTTGAGCCAAGCGCCATGGATAAGATCATGGGCTTCCTTACCAGTCCGGGCTTCCAGGGCGTACTTGTGATGCTCATCATCGGCGGATTGTATTTTGAACTGCAATCCCCGGGCATAGGATTTCCATTTATCATGGCACTTGCAGCGGCACTTTTGTATTTTGCTCCCTCCTACATCGAAGGCCTGGCCAATCACTGGGAAATCATTCTTTTTATTGTAGGAGTAATACTCATTGGGGTGGAAATTTTTGTTGTCCCCGGTTTTGGCGTACCGGGCGTTCTGGGTATTGCCGCCCTTATCACAGGGCTGGCCCTCTCGATGGTCGGCCAGTATGAAATTCAGCCAATCGAAGGAGGTCCGGTGAATCTGGCACCACTCGTAAAAGCATTGGCAGTAGTCATTGCAGCCTCGGTACTGTCATTCTTAATGTCCATATGGGCATCCGGAAGAATTTTTGGCAACAAAACCCGAATGTTCGGGCAGCTAGCCCTGGATACCACCCAGCAGGTAAATGACGGCTATCTGAGCGTAGATCACACTTATGGTGATGTCATCGGTGAAACAGGCATTGCCGTTTCAGACCTGAGGCCATCCGGAAAGGTGGAAATAAACAATAAATGGTATGACGCCAGGGCTGCCAATGGATATATTGAGCAAGACAGCCGGGTTGTGGTGAAAAGATTTGAAACCGGCCAGTTATACGTTGACTTAATCGAAACAGAATAATAATTATTGTAAACAATGGCACAATTTGTTCGTGAATTTAAAGAAGAAGATTATCAGGATGTTATGCGCATCTGGGAGGAAACTGACCTGGGAGGAGAACAGCGCGGAGACAATCTTGAAATCATCGAAACCACAATTGATTTTGGTGGTAAATTATTTGTCCTGGAGGATGATGATCACGGCATCATCGGGACAGCCTGGGTAACCTCTGATCAGCGAAGACTGTATCTGCACCATCTTGGTATTTCCCCGAAATTTCAAAACAAGGGGTACAGCCACATGCTGATGGAAAAATGCATGGCCTTTGCTCAGGAAGAGGACATGCAAATCAAACTGGAAGTTCACAAATCCAACCGAATCGCAAAAGCCCTGTACAAAAAATACTGGTTTAAGTATCTGGGTGATTACGAAGTGTATATAGTTCGCAATCCCGGGGAGATTAATCTCTCGGATCTGTGAACAAACGCATCCTGAAACTTGCTATACCGAACATTATCAGCAATCTGTCCGTACCGCTGGTAGGCATTGTTGATATCGCGCTGATGGGTCACCAGCATGATCCGGCATACATTGGCGCAATTGCTTTGGGATCGACAATATTTACCTTCATATACGCCGGCCTGCTGTTTTTGCGCATGGGCACCAGTGGCTTTACAGCCCAGAACCGGGGTGCCCGGGATATGAGTGAGAGTTTTCTGATATTGGGCAGAGCCCTGGGTATGGCACTGGCTTTTGGTCTTATACTGATTCTGCTTCAGCACCCTGTCTCTTATCTGGCTTTCAACTTTCTGGAAGGGTCGGATGCAGTCAAAAATATTGCCGGAGAATACTTCAGAACCCGTATCTGGGCAGCGCCGGCAACCCTCGGATTATATGCAATCACAGGTTGGTACATCGGAATGCAGGATGCCAAAACTCCCATGTGGATAAGCATCACAGTTAATCTGGTCAATATTGGATTCAGTTTGCTTTTTATCATCGTTTTTGACATGAAAGCCAAAGGTGTTGCCCTGGGCACTGTGATTGGACAATACACAGGATTTGTCCTGGCCCTGATCTTACTAAGCAAACAATCCGCCCGGATAAAAAAATACTGGAGTCTGATAAAAATCCTAAACCGAAAAGCACTGGCACTGTTTATGAATGTCAACAAGGACATTCTTATACGCTCGGTTCTCCTGACCGGCAGCTTTTATTATTTCAATGCCAAAAGTGCCTCTCTCGGGAATGAAATTCTGGCAGTCAACTCAATCCTGCTTCAGTTTTTGTGGATATTTTCCTATTTTATTGATGGTTTTGCTTTTGCTGCCGAAGCACTTACCGGTAAATATATCGGAGCCAAAAGTCAAAAAAATCTCACCCTTGCCATCAGACAACTTTTTATCTGGGCAACAGGAATCAGTCTTTTCATTACATTCTTGTATGCCATTTTCAATGGTGGTATCATCAGCCTGCTGACCAGCCAAACCGCAGTGATTGAGCTGGCACAAAACTACAGAGCATGGGTAATCCTCCTGCCGGTCATCAGTTTTGCCGCTTTTGTCTGGGACGGCATTTACATCGGAGCAACTGAAGGTGCCTCCCTGCGAAATGCCATGATTTTATCCACCATCCTGATTTTTATTCCTGCCATCCACCTGTTTACATTATGGTGGGAAAACCACGGCATGTGGGCTGCACTCAGTTTGTTTATGTTTAGCAGAGGATTTTTATTACTTTTATACTATCCAAAAAATATACTGACAAAAATATCTGAAACATGAAAACAAAAGGGATAATAATTAGTCTGATAGTGCTGCTGATACTCGCAACAGCCGGATATTTTGCTCATAAATACTATCAGTTTATTTACGGCGACAATACCCAACTGCCTGAAAATACTGAACATGCCTTTGTGTATATTCCCGGCAACAGCAGTTATCAGATGGTAAAAGACAGCATTGCACCCCTGCTGAAAGATACAGAAGCATTTGACTGGGTGGCTGAGAAAAAAGGCTACCCTGCTGTGGTAAAATCAGGCCGGTATATAATTGAAAAAGGAATGAGTAACAATGAAATTATCAACCTTTTGCGCTCAGGAAAACAAACTCCGATAGATATAAGCTTCACAAACCTGCGCAACCTCAGTCAGCTTGCAGAAAAAGTTTCTGAAAAACTGGAGCCGGATTCTGCTGATTTCAGCCGTTTTTTCCACAATGACAGCGTGGCAGAAAGTTATGGCTTTGATGAATTCAGTTTTCCTGTCATGTTTATTCCAAACACTTACAATTTTTTTTGGAATACAGATGTAAAGGGATTTACTGACCGCATGAAGGAAGAGTATCACCGTTTTTGGACACAGACCAGAATGGAAAAAGCTGAAAAAGCAGACCTGAATCCGGTTCAGGTAAGTACACTTGCATCCATTGTTGAGAAAGAAAGCATAAAAAACAATGAAAAACCGCGCATTGCCGGGGTATATATCAATCGCTTACAAAAAGGCATGCCCCTGCAGGCAGATCCCACCCTGGTATTTGCCATCGGTGATTTTTCCCTCCGGCGGGTTTTGAACAAGCATAAAAAAATTGACTCCCCATACAATACATACCTGAATCCCGGATTACCACCGGGCCCCATTTGTCTTCCCGAGATTTCCAGTATAGACGCTGTTCTGAATTACGAAGATCATGGATATTATTTTTTCTGTGCCAAACCTGACAATTCCGGCTACCATGATTTCTCCAAAACATACGCCCAACACAGGCAGTATGCCAGGGAATACCAAAGGGCACTGAACATGCAGCGAATATACAGATAAAAAAAAAATTCACTCCCTGGCAACCTTACAATTTTTTTATCGTCATACAGATGAAGGCTTTGATATGGATTTAAAAAATAATGAACAGGTAAGAGAGCTGATCAGAGGCTGTAAGAAGGGGGATCGCCAAAGCCAACGCATGCTTTACGAAGCATTTTACGGCAAAATGCTGGGCGTTTGTATGCGTTACAGCCGCGATTCCAGCGAAGCCAAAGATATGGTTCAGGAAGGGTTCATTAAAGTTTTTGAAAAAATCAAATTCTTCAATTATAAAGGTTCTTTGGAAGGTTGGATCAGAAAGCTGATTATCAATAATACAATTGACTATCTGCGCAAAAATCAAAAAATGAAAATGTCCTACGAAGAGGAGTCAGACCTAAAACAATTGAAAGATAGCAAGACAGGAGATGATGAATACAAAAGCCTCCTCAAGCTGCAGGCAGAAACAATTGTGAGACTGATACAAAAGCTATCACCCGCTTATCAGACCGTTTTTAACCTCTATGTGGTTGAAGACCTGTCTCATGCTGAAATAGCCGGAAAACTGGGCATTTCAGAGGGAACATCCAAATCCAATCTGTCAAAAGCCAAAGAGAAATTAAGGGAATTTTATTATGAAGAGAATGAACAATATGACAGGTAAAACAAAGTTTGAAAAAGAGCTGAAGCAAAAACTGGAAGCTTACGAACCTGTTGAATACAACAGCGACTGGCAGGGGATTGAGAAAAAACTGCCCTCATCAGGCGGCACTCCATGGCTGAATGCCTTACTCATAACAGGTGGTATTATTATTGTTGCTGCTATCGCCATATTAAGTCTGCCTGAGAGAGAACAGGAAAACAACAAACCGCTGATTACCAAAGAAACAAGCAAAGAAAAAGACAATATCCCTGAGGAAAACAAAAAGGAGAATACATTTGCCCGGTCTGATAATCAAAAGGATCCTGCACAGAATATCCCCACGGATACTTCTGAACAAAACATTACTGATGAATCTGAGAATCTGCAGACTGCAAAAACCGTCAAGCAGGAGGCAAACAAACCTTCTGATGAAAACACAAGCAAATCAGACAGAAATGATGATACTAAAAACGATACAGACCTGAACAACACTGAAAATCTGCAAAAAGAAAGCGAGACAGAAAGCCAGGAAACTCAGAATACCGAAAAGGAAAGCGAAGTTGAGCATGTCATTGAGGTGAGCAAAACAGAGGGCTGCCTGCCACTGGAAGTAAGCTTTGAAAGCAATGCCAATCCCGAAGAATACAAGTTTACATGGCATTTTGGCGATGGTACAACCTCCAGTGAAATCAATCCTGTTCATACGTACACTGAACCCGGAGAATACCAGCCCGTTTTACATCTCAATCATAAAGAAAATGACTTGACACCAAAAAGAGTTACCTGCCAACCAATTACATGCCAAGGGTTTAATGATGCGAAAATTAATTTTGATAAAGATGGAAATTTATTTATCTTTAACACTGTAGAAAATGGGGATATTTTTTACCATTGGGAAATCGACGGCGAGACATTTAACACAGCAAGTGTTGAATATGAGTTCAGGAAAGACGGACAATACCGGATTGATCTACAATTAAAAGACAATTTCGGTTGTGAATTGGAAACTTCCAGAACAGTGGATGTTGAAATTGAACACAATTATTTTGTACCCAATGCGATAAACCTTTCCAGCAATGGCGTTAATGCCAGTTTTGGACCAGTGGGGGAAAATCTCCATATGATGGAATACAGAATGTTGATTTTTGACAAAAATGGTCAGCTTGTGTTTGAAACTGATGATATTAACAGACCCTGGACAGGTAGAAACATCCGGACAAATGAACCGGCAGAGGCAGGAGTATATCTTTGGAAAATTACCACCAAAGATAAGTATGGAAACGTCAAACACAAAAAGGGCCAGGTTACTTTGTTCAGGAAATAAAAACCAGGACCTATGATAAAGTATTATTGCCTCTTATTAATTATCGCAATGTTCAGCACTGCAGGATTTTCTCAGGATGCTGCAATCAGTGACAAGGACGAGCTTAGTTTTACCCTTGTAAAAAATCTCGGCCCTGAAAAAACAGTCTATTTTCACATTGAAGGAATCAATGATCAGGCACATCAGGATGCCATTCTTGCCCGCCTGCTGAAAGACCCTTCCATATCCGATGGAAGAATATTTAAAACCGCAGAACAAGTTGACAGATGCCAGCTATATATGGATCATTCCATTGATGCTGAATATGTTCGTAGCATTCTGCTGGAAAAAAATGTGGATTATAAATTTACAAGCGTATCAATCAATGGACATCTGGAGAATAAACAGCCCGAAAGAAAACAAAAATCCGGGCAGTCTCCTCCGGTTCCGGTTTTGATTGAAGGTTTTCCGAAATATACAGATACAGGTAATCCTGAAAAAGACAGGCAGGATTATGCTGAAAGAAAAAGGGGATGGATTGAAAACAATCCGGACAAGTATCAGGAATACCTGGATAGTATCAGGTAATACCAGAGTTTACATCTTATTTGCAAAAATAAGGTTGACATAGAATACAAGCTAAGAGGAGCCTATTATGACATACTCAAAACTATTGAATGCCATTACTTTGGTTGGTGTTTTTCTTGTATTGTCTATCACTGCAAAAGCACAATGCAATGGTGGGGGAACATATGCAGGAGATTTATCAATGTTGCCCACATTTCAGACCGTATCAGTGAATGCCGGCGACCGCTGGACTTTTGATGCCTATGAGTTCAACACGTACATCTTTTCATTCTGTCAGGGTGGCGGTAATTACACGGATGACACACAAATAGAAATTTGTGATGAAAACGGGAATGTCGTATATGAATACAATGATGACCATTGCGGTTTGGGCTCTGAACTGACATGGACAGCACCGTCAAACGGCACTTACAGCATTGTGATTTATGACTATTACTGCAACGAAACCGGAGCCTCTATGGGCACCCTGGCCTATCAAAGCATCACACCACCAAACGAACAGGATTGTCTTGGAGCAATCCCTTTGTGTTTCAACTCTTACAGCACAACGAACTCTTATTCGGGAGAAGGACATTATACAGGGGAAATCCCCGTCTATGGAGGCTCTATGGCTGATGACAACTGTCCCGGAAACTGTCTGCTTGGTGGTGAAGTAAATGATGTATGGTACACTTTTACAGTACAAAGCAGCGGAACCGTTTCCTTTACCATTTCTCCAAATGACCCTGCAGATGATTATGACTGGGCAGTATATGATCTGACAAACGCCCATTGTGTTGATATTGCAAGCAGTGCAGGCTCCCTGCAGGTGAGCTGCAATTTCTGCGGAACAGCAGGAGATACAGGCCCAACAGGGGGAAGTGCCGATGACTGCCAGCATGGGAACTCCTGTACACCATTTAACGATGCACTCAATGTTACAGAAGGTGAAACCTATGTGGTCAATGTTAGCAACTGGAGCTCAACACAAAGTGGCTACAGCATAACATTTGGGGGAACAGCACAGATTGTTGATAATGAAGGCCCGGAAATGGAAGACCTGTTATATCAACCTGAATGCGGAGCTTCAAGCCTCACTGTACAGTTTTCCGAACGGCTCTGGTGCACAAGTGTACAGGAAACAGATTTTATCCTCACCGGACCTGAGGGCAACTATCAGATTGATGATGTATGGAGTGAAATTTGTCAGGCAGGAGCAGGATCAACTTACGGAGACACGTATTATGATGATGTATGGACACTCGACCTGATGGATTACCTTGAACATGATGGTGATTACACTCTCACCGTTGTAGGTGGTGGTGTGGATGATATCTGCTCAAACTATTCACCACAAAATTCAATAGATTTTACGATCGATGGTGTTACCGCTGATACACTGTACGGACACTTATCCTGCTATGGTGCCAATGATGGCTGGGCTGAAGTAACAAACATCTCCGGATCAACCGGACCATACACTACTACCTGGATAGGCCCTTCAGGTTTTACGGCTACAGGTACCAGCATCTCCGGCCTCGGACCAGGGGCTTATACTGTAAACATAGAAGATACATACGGGAGGTGTACCTTTACAGAAACCATCAACATAGGTGAACCATCACAAATTTCCTTCAACACCTCAACAACAAATCCGGGCTGTTCCAATAACGACGGTGAAATCACCGTCAGCGGTATCAGCGGTATGTATCCGCCCTTTGACATATCATGCACCGGGCAATCAACCGTATATAATGCCAGCTCACACACCTTTACGGGACTGAGTGACGGAACCTACACCATCGTAGTAACGGATGATCATGGATGTACCAACAGCAACACTGTAACACTAAATGCACCTCCCATACCGGATGCCACTTTCACATACAACGGCAACCAGTGTATCAACACACAGTCTTTTGACTTTACCCATACCGGCACATCAGTTACCGGTGAAACATACAACTGGTCGTTTTCCGGCGGTACTCCTTCATCTTCAACATCTGAAAACCCGGGCGGTGTTACTTTTGGCAGTGCGGGTACACACAATGTATCCCTGACAGTCAGTGCCGGGTCCTGTATTGATTCTTACAATACGAATATCACCGTATATGACACACCGGATCCGAATGTGAGCACCACAGATGAAAACTGTGGCTTATGCGATGGTGAAGCCATTGCCACAACCGGCCTCAGCAGTTACTCCTGGTCTTCCGGCGGAACATCTGACACGGAAACCGGACTCTGTGCCGGCAACTACACCATTACAGTAGAGGACGCCAATGGTTGTTCCAACACTGAATCATTTACCATCAACAATCAGGGAAGCATTCCTTCGGCCAATGTTGTTACAACAGATCCGGATTGTCCCGGAGACTGTGACGGGACGGCCACTGTCAATGCAAGCGGCCCGTCCACATTCACATACGCATGGTCTGCAGGGACAACACCCAACAACCAAAGTACAGACGGTTTATGTGCCGGCTCCTACGATGTGACAGTATCTGACGGAAGCAATCCTGCATGCTCTACTGTTGAGCCCTTTTCCATCTCAGATCCAGCAGGCATGACCCTCACCATGAGTGGTACCGATGCCAATTGCGGACTTTCCAACGGATCTGCAAGTGTTTCTGTTAGCGGGGGTACAACACCCTATTCCTACAACTGGTCAAACGGCGGAGTCACCGGAACCATCGACAACATCCCGGCAGGCAATTATACTGTCACAGTTACCGATGGAAATAATTGCACAGCATCCAACGACATCATCATTAATGATACAGGTGCTCCTTTCAGCATAACAGCATCAGTCAATCAGAATGCACAATGCGAAGGTGCATGCGACGGAGAAGCAAGTGTCAGTGTTACAGGAGGTACCGGACCTTTTACCTATCAGTGGAGCAGTGGATCCTCACCAAACTCATCATCAACCGGTGGTCTATGTGCGGGAACACATACAGTAACAGTTACCGAAGGTGCCTGTAGCATCACAGAAACCGTCACCATCACCGAACCTTCAGCCATCACAGGTACCATAAGTTCTACTGATGCCCATTGCGGACAATCAGACGGCAGCATAACTGTTGCAGGCTCCGGTGGTACAATAGCCTCCGATTACTCATATGAATGGGATTGTGTTCCTGCCCAGTTCACAGCAACTGCCAGCAACCTGCCGGCAGGAACATATCACGTAACCCTTACTGATGATAACAGTTGTACTGCTGAATTTACCGGAAGCATCATGGATGTCGGCGGAGTAGCAATCAATGAATCACACAATAATACACTATGCTCATATTCCTCCGACGGCTCTGCCACAATCAACGTTCTCAGTGGTGATCCTGATTTCACTTACGACTGGTCTCATGGTATTAACCAGACTACCTCCTCAACCAGTCACAGTCTGAATAACCTCTCCCCGGATACATATACCGTAACTGTGACCGATACCTGGGGTTGTAGTGCAATGACAAGTTTTACCATCAATCCAGCCCCGGTATTATCAGCAAGCATCACTGATTCAGAAGATGTAAGCTGTAACGGACTTTGTGACGGCTCAGCAACGGGACTGGGCACAGGCGGAACGGGCAGCATCAGCTACAATTGGGGAGCAGCCAATGGCAATTCACCTGATCAGCCCGACAATTCAGGACTATGCCCGGGCAATTATACCCTTACAGTAACAGACGACAATGCATGTACTGACACAGCTTCTGTTACCATAGAAGAACCATCTCAAATCAACCTGTTAACAAGCAGCACAGATACTCATTGTGGTCAGGCAGACGGAACAGCCAGTGTGATTGCCTCAGGTGGAACAGTTTCCGGAGATTACGATTATCTCTGGTCCGGAGGTTCACAGCCCACCAGTGCCAACAACACCGGCTTATCCTCAGCAGGATCACCATATACGGTTAGCGTTACTGATGACAACGGCTGCGAAGAAACAGCAACAGTAAATATCAGTGATGAACCCGGAGCCACCGTTTCCATTTCCAATACAACGGACATCACCTGTTTTGGTGATGATGACGGTACAGCTACGGTTTCCATTGGTGGAGGCACACCACCTTTCTCCATCACATGGGGAACAAGTCCGGCACAAAACTCGGCCACAGCGACAGATCTTGGCCCCGGAACACATACCGTCACGGTAACTGACATGTACGGTTGTGATTACACTGCCAACGCCACCATTCATGAACCTTCAGCACTCAGTGTAAATGCTGTAGCCCCCATCATCAACTGTTATGGTGATTGCAACGGAAGCGCTATGGCAAACCCATCCGGGGGCACCGCGCCATACACTTACCTGTGGAGCGATTTCCAGAATTCCCAGATGGCTATCGGCTTATGTGCAGGAGATTATACTGTTACTGTAGAGGATGACAACGGCTGTACCAGTGAAGACAGCATCACAATCGATCAAAACTCAGAAATAGATGTTACGGCAGATATCACAGAATCTGATTGCGGGCAGTCAAACGGAGCCATAGAATTGACTGTTACAGGCGGCTCATCACCCTATAATTTCGATTGGGCTTATGGTCCGCATACTGAGGATCTGCTTGGCATACCGTCAGGTACATACGAAGTAACCATCACAGATAATAAAGGCTGTGAAAGCATTGAGGTTTTTGCCGTGAATGATCTGTCCGGCCCCACTGTCACTATCAGTTCCACAACGGATGCTTCCTGCAATTCCGGCTGTAATGGTCAGGCAACAGCCGATGTTGCCGGAGGCACCGGAACGTTTGATTATCAGTGGAATACAACACCTGTCCAGACAAACCAAACGGCCACCAACCTGTGTGCAGGAACCTATAATGTGGAAGTTACAGATATGACAACCGGCTGTATGGCAATCACCAGTGCTACCATCAATGAGCCTACCCAGCTGGATGTAAGCGCTGCAACTGTCGATCCGACATGTCACAACGCATGCAACGGAGAAATACACCTCACACCATTTGACGGCACACCACCCTACTCGTTCACATGGACAGGCCCCGGAACATTGCCTGCAGATGAAGACCTCACAGGCCTTTGTGACGGCACTTACACCGTAGTAATTACAGATGCCAACGGTTGCATGATAACGAGAAATTACACGCTTACTGAACCTGCATTCATCAATGTCACAACCTCAGCCACAACCACCGATTGCAGTGGCTCCTGTGACGGAGAAGCAACGGCAAATGCAACAGGTGGCACAGCACCCTACACCTTTGAATGGAGCGATCCGAACAACCAGACATCAGAGACTGCAGTCAACCTCTGCCCTGGTGGATACGGCGTAACTGTCACTGATGACAATGGTTGTACTGGCAACAGTGTAGCAAATGTTCCCGATCCGGCTGAATTAATAATCAGCAGTGCTTCCGTTACAGATGCCAGCTGTCATGGTCTGGCAAACGGAGAAGCTTCTGTAACTGTAGCCGGCGGCACACCCCCATACAATTACATATGGAGCAATGCATCAAGCACAAACTCGGTCAATAACCTGGCTGCGGGTACACATTGCGTCACTGTCTGGGATGATAATGACTGCACCACTGATACATGCCTGATTATTGACCAGCCTGATCCGATAAATGTCGTACTCAATGAAACCGATGAAAGTTGTAACGGCTTCTGTGACGGTGAAATCATTGCCAGTGTTTCAGGAGGGACAGCAGGATATACCTACAACTGGTCCAATTCATCTTCATCTCAGGTCAATGATGATCTTTGCCCGGGCCTCTATCTCTTGACAGTCACTGACGCCAATGGATGTGAACAAAACACCAGCGCAGGTATTGGCGGGCCTTCAATCCTGGATATCGTAGTACAGGATACTGTGATGCCACATTGCGGCAACAGCAACGGCAGTATCACTGTCGGCGTTGTCGGAGGCACATCACCATACAGCTATTCCTGGGAAAATTATCCTTCAGAAACTTCTGCTGTATTGTCTGGCATTCCCAGCGGTAACTATACTGTATCTGTTACAGACGACCACGCTTGCTCTGCCATGCACACCATTGATCTGAATGATCTTTCAGCACCGGTGATTGACAGCATCAATATCACGAATGTCGATTGTCATGGCAATGCTACAGGACAGGCAGAAGTGTTTTTCACTTCAGGAACAAGCTCAAACACAATTTCATGGGATGATCCGGCAGGACAAAGCAGCCCCATTGCTGATAATCTTGCTGCAGGCCAGTACACCGTTCAAATTACCGATGACAATTCCTGTTCAACAAGCGAAACCATCACCATAACAGAGCCATCAGAATTACAGGCCAGGGTGGATGATTATACGGATGTGAGCTGCAACGGATTTTGCAACGGAACAGCCGAAGCCCTGTACATTGGAGGAACTCCCCCCATGACCTATAACTGGACAGGCGGTCATTCCGGACAAAATGTTTCAGGATTGTGCCCTGGTGATTACGAACTGACGGTTACCGATGACAATGGCTGTACATCAACTGAAGTTGTTACCATTTCAGAACCAACTGCCATGACACTCAGTGAAAGCATTACACCGGTGACCTGCCACGGTGGAAGTGATGGTTCCATTGCTGTCACAGTCAGCGGCGGATCCGGTAATTACGATTACGAATGGTTTGGCACTACAGAAAACAACCCAACGGCAAGTGGCCTGTCTTCGGCAAACTACAACATCGTAGTATATAACGCCAGCGATCATTCCTGTTTTGTGACAGAATCATATTTTGTACCCCAGCCGGATGAAATAGATGCTTCATTCAGCACGGCAAATGTTACCTGCAACGAAAGCAACGGTTCTGCCTGGGTTTCTGGCATATCAGGCGGGACGCCCGGATATAACTATACCTGGACACCGGGGAATATCATTGGATCAGATTCTGTGGGCAACCTTACACAAGGCACTTACACTTGCCTGGTAGAAGATGCATATGGCTGTACAGCAGATTTTGATGTAGATGTGGATGAAACACCGGCTCCACAACTTGACAATACCACAGTTGAACCAGTCAGTTGCTATGGCTATAACGATGGATACGGAGAAGTTATAATTTCCGGAGGCACACCACCTTATAATTATAACTGGAATCCTGATGTAAGCGACCAGTCATCATGCAACACGCTGGCAGCCAACCTATACACTGTTACAATATCAGATGTCAATGACTGTGAAGTATATGCAACACTTCCAATCACCAGCCCTGAAGAAGTGGAAGCCCTCCCTTCCGGAGCGGATACCATATGCATAGGACAATCAGCACAGATCACAACAACGGCTTCCGGAGGAACAGAGCCTTATACCTATCATTGGGACGATCTGGGATCTGGCAACACACACATTGTAGAACCTGAGGTAACAAGTAACTATATTGTTACCGTTGTGGATGATTCAGGTTGTTCCTCACAGGCTGCAGATGTGGAAATAACAGTCAAACCACCACTAAACCTCAATGTTGCCACGGACGGAGCAATATGTCAGGGCCAGACAGCTGTTCTGTCTGCTGCAGCAACAGGTGGTGACGGGAATTATACCTATGACTGGGGCAATGGAATGGTGACCGACAACCCACAACTGGCATTCTCCCCCGAAACCAGTACTCATTTTGAAGTTGTGCTAACAGATGGCTGCGGTACACCTGCGGATACAGCAGAAATCACCCTCAGCGTTTCACCTCAACCTGAAATTGATATTATCAGGGATCCCACAAAAGGTTGTGCCCCGCTGGAAATATCATTTTTGAACAACACCAGCAATAATACCTACACTTACCTCTGGAATTTCGATGATGAAGACTCCGGCGATGACAACACATCCACATCGCAACAAACTTCTCACCTTTATGAAGAAGCAGGTTATTACGATGTCTCACTTACAGTTACCACAAGCCAGGGATGTACAGGCACTGTCTCTGAAAGCATCAGGGTAAAAATGGCGCCGGTCGCAGATTTTATAGCGCAGCCATGGACTGCCGGAGCGTTTTCTTCCTCAGTGCACTTCAATGATGAATCAATCGGAGCAAGCGCATGGGAATGGCACTTTGGTGATGAAGGCATGAGTACAGTACAGAATCCCGATTATATATTTGAAGAACCCGGCGACATCCCGGTTACCCTGATAGCCTTTAATAACATTGGCTGTACAGATACCATCACCCAGGAAGTACACATCATTGAGGAACACCGCTTCTACGTACCAACAGCGATCAACCTGCATTCACCCGGAAACAATGAATTCTATCCAAAAGGTGTAGGAATTGATTATGATACTTACGAAATGACCATTTTCGATCGATGGGGTGAACCGTTGTTTACAACCACAAACATTGACGAACACTGGGAAGGCAGATCAGACCAAAACGCGGGAGATTATGTGCCACAAGGTGTCTATACCTGGATAATCACACTGAGAGATAAGTTTGGCAAAGAACATACCTACAGCGGCAAAGTCACTGTATTCAATTAAATCTCCATCCACAGATACTCCATAAATAACAGCAGAACCAGTGGCTTCTGCTGTTATTGTTTTGATGCATATACACCCACACTAAAGATTGACTGGTTTCTCCGGGAAACAATTTATCATCAAATCATTTTTTTTATTTTTACCGGAAAATATCAAATCAACTCATGATGGAATATATTACATTTTCATTGCTCTTCATGTTATCGCATATACTTGCATATACAATTGCTGGTGTCATTGCTCTAGGCATCAGCAAAGATATTTATGAGAGTAAAGCAAGACTTTGTGACTTTTTACGCGACATGGCAGACAAACAGGAAAGCAAACATGTTTCACGGAATTTTCTACCCGCTCAGGTCATCCGTGGGCTGTTGATGTCAGTGATTCTATTCCCCCTGCTTCCGGCCATTTCAGATTTTCCGTTCTATGTTTCCTCCCTGTTTTTCGCAGGGCTGATGTTTGTTTTCACTCACCTGGCAGCCGCTTCTCCCTTCATTGACAATATTGAAGGCTGGGTATATTTCAGGAAAAAATACATCAAAAAATCCGCAATAGTAAAGTTTCAGACGGAAATGATTACTTATGCAGTTCTTTTCGGACTTCTTATGAGCATGGCGATGGAATGGATTATCTGATTCTCTGCAGCTATTGAGAACTTGTCTTTACAATCCAACATTTCAAAAAAATACCTTAAAAATCCGGATGTTTATTAACATATCCGGCAGAGTGTGACAATAATCTTGCTCTGATTGCCAAAAAACATGTATTTTCGCACTTGAAAAACAACGATTTGATTTATTATGGCTGAAAAAGAAAACCTTTTTGCAGATTTTCCGGAAACAAGTACGGAGGACTGGATGGAGAAGGTCAAAAAGGACCTCAAAGGTGCAGATTTCGAACGCAAGCTTGTCTGGCGCACACTGGAAGGCTTTAATGTCATGCCCTTTTACAGGCTTGAAGATTTACAAAACAAAGAATACCTGAACACACATCCCGGGGAATTCCCGTACACCCGCGGTACGGAAGTCAAAAACGACTGGCTTGTACGTCAGGATATTGATGTTGATGATGTAAAAGAGGCTAACAAAAAAGCCCTGAACATCCTCAACAAAGGCGTAACAGCAATTGGTTTCAACATGAAGCGTGCCATTACTCCCGAAGAGCTTGAACAGCTCCTCGATGGCATTGTGCTGGAAGCACTCCCGGTATATTTCAACTCCCCGGACAGTACTGGTTTGTATTCCAGACTGCTTGCAGATTACGTGGAGAAAAAAGGTCTTGATAAAACCAAAATTCAGGGTGCCGAGGATTTTGACAGCCTGGGTTTCCTGGTATTGAACGGCTTTATGCCCTGCGGCAAAAGTAATTGCGATTGCACTGAAAAAATTCTTAACGATGTAAAAGACCGTATTCCTGCTTACCGTCCGGTAAGTATCAACGCCAAACATTTCCAGAACGCAGGTTCTAACCTCACTCAGGAACTGGCCTTTGGCTTGGCAATGGGTGTTCAATACCTTGACAGCCTAACCGAAGCCGGCATGAAAATAGATGAGGTAGCACCACGTATGCAATTTAATTTTGCTGCCGGTTCCAACTATTTTATGGAAATCGCGAAGTTAAGAGCGGCCCGCATGCTGTGGTCAAAGATCGTGGAAAGCTACAAACCTGAGAAAAAAGAATCAGCAAAAATGCATGCCCACGTGGAAACCGCAACCTGGAACATGACCGTTTACGATCCATACGTGAACATGCTGCGTGCCACTACAGAAGCCATGTCAGCAGCGCTTGGAGGTGCAGAAAGCATCAACGTGCTTCCTTCCAACATCGCTTATGAAGACCCCACAAAGTTCTCAGAACGCATGGCCCGCAACATCCAGCTCATTCTGAAAGAGGAATCGCATTTTGACAAAGTGCAGGACCCCGCGGCAGGCTCCTATTATATTGAAACCCTGACGGAAAAAATTGCCGAAAAAGCCTGGAAAATCTTCCTGGAAATTGAAGATGCCGGTGGTTTCAAACAAGCATTTAAAAACAACCTGATACAATCAAAAATTGACGATACAATTGCTGCACGCAAGAAAAAAATGGCCTTACGCAAGGAAGTCCTTGTAGGAACTACCCAATATCCCAATTCCGATGAACAAATGGATGAAGACATTGACATCAACCGCTTGTTCAAATCGCAAAAAAAAGATACAGGCAATGGACGTCCCCTACGGATTTTCCGCATTGCAGAAGAGTTTGAAGCCATGCGTCTGAAAACCGATAACAGCAAAACCACACCCAAAGTCTTTATGCTGACCGTTGGTAATCCTGCCATGCGCAGTGCCCGCTCACAATTTGCAGCCAACTTTTTCGCGGTTGCCGGTTTTGACATCATCAACAACATTGGTTTCGACACTGTGGAAGAAGGCTATAAAGCTGCCAAAAAAGCAGGTGCCAGTATCATTGTACTCTGCTCATCAGACAAAGAATATGAAGAATTTGGCAAAGAACTGGCAAAACTGGATAATGGAAAAACCATGTTGGTTGTTGCAGGAAATCCCGACTGCAAAGACAACCTGAAGGAAGCCGGAATAGACCGCTTTGTTCACGTCAAATCCGATATTCTTGCTACCCTGAGTGAAATTCAGACCGAATTAGGAATTTAAAACGCCAGCAATTATGAAACCAGATTTCAAATCCATAGATATCAAAAGCCGCCCGCAAACCACCAGCGATAAAGACTGGGAAGCGGCGCACAAAATAAACAAAGACTGGCTGACCCCGGAAAAAATTGAGGTCAAACCAGTGTATACAAAAAATGACATCAGCGATGCCAAACACCTGAATTATGCTGCAGGTATTTCTCCGTATCTTCGCGGGCCATATTCAGTCATGTACGCCATGCGCCCCTGGACCGTCCGGCAGTACGCAGGCTTTTCCACCGCTGAGGAATCCAATGCCTTCTACCGCCGCAATCTTGCTGCCGGTCAGAAAGGGCTCTCTGTAGCATTTGACCTGGCAACCCACCGCGGTTACGACTCCGATCATGAGCGAGTGGTTGGTGATGTCGGGAAAGCCGGTGTTGCCATTGACTCCGTGGAGGATATGAAAATTCTTTTCGATCAGATTCCACTGAATAAGATGTCCGTGTCCATGACCATGAACGGAGCTGTTCTCCCTATTATGGCCTTCTATATTGTGGCCGGACTGGAACAAGGAGCCAAACCCGAAGAAATGGCCGGTACCATTCAAAACGATATTCTGAAAGAATTCATGGTGCGGAACACGTACATTTACCCACCGGAATTTTCCATGCGCATCATCTCCGACATTTTTGAGTTTGCATCTCAAAAAATGCCGAAATTCAACAGCATTTCCATTTCAGGATATCACATGCAGGAAGCCGGTGCCACCAATGACATCGAACTCGCCTACACACTGGCAGATGGTCTGGATTACATCCGTACCGGAATAGAGGCCGGACTGGATGTGGATGCGTTTGCCCCACGCCTGTCTTTTTTCTGGGCCATTGGGATGAATCATTTCATGGAAATTGCCAAAATGCGCGCTGCCAGAATGCTTTGGGCCAGGATTGTAAAACAGTTCAATCCCAAAAATCCCAAATCCATGGCACTGCGTACCCACTCACAGACTTCAGGCTGGTCGCTAACCGAGCAGGATCCGTTCAACAATGTTGCCAGAACATGCATTGAAGCTATGGGCGCTGCACTGGGACATACCCAGTCGCTGCACACCAACGCGCTGGATGAAGCCATTGCACTGCCTACAGATTTCTCTGCACGCATTGCACGTAACACACAGATTTACCTGCAGGAAGAAACAGAAATCACCCGTGAAGTAGATCCATGGGGCGGTTCCTATTATGTGGAAAGCCTTACCAAAGAAATTGCCGATCGTGCATGGGAACATATTGAAGAAATTGAAAGTCTGGGTGGCATGACCAAAGCCATTGAAACAGGCGTTCCCAAAATGCGCATTGAAGAAGCTGCAGCACGGGCTCAGGCCAGAATTGATTCCGGAAGGCAAACCATCGTTGGCATCAACAAATATCGTCGTGAGAAAGAAGACCCCATCGATATTCTGGATGTTGACAATACCGCTGTACGCGAATCTCAGATAAAACGATTGAAAAAACTGCGTGACGAACGAAATGAAACCGAAGTACAGACCGCCCTTAATGCCATCACTGAAGCGGTGGAAAGTGGTAAAGGCAACCTGCTGGAGCTTGCTGTGGATGCAGCACAAAAGCGGGCAAGCCTGGGTGAAATTTCTTACGCATGCGAAAAAATAGTCGGGAGGTATCAGGCTGTGATAAGATCAATCAACGGAGTATATTCCTCAGAAAGCAAAAACGACGACAGCTTTGAAAAAGCCAAAAAACTTTGCGATCAGTTTGCAGAGAAAGAAGGTCGTCAGCCACGTATTATGGTGGCAAAAATGGGCCAGGACGGTCACGACCGTGGTGCCAAAGTTGTATCAACAGGTTATGCCGACATCGGTTTTGATGTGGATATAGGTCCCTTGTTTCAGACACCGGCAGAAGCAGCAAAACAAGCTGTGGAAAATGACGTACATGTGCTTGGTGTCAGCTCACTTGCTGCAGGACACAAAACACTTGTCCCTGCGGTAATGGAAGAGCTGAAAAAACTCGGACGTGAAGACATCATGGTGATTGTGGGTGGTGTTATCCCCCATCAGGATTACGATGAACTGTATGAACAAGGCGTTGCTGCCATTTTCGGCCCCGGAACTTCAGTCTCCGAAGCAGCCATTCGCATACTGAAAATTTTGCTTGACGAAGCATAAACAACCCTTGCTATGGTAAAATTAAGCCATTCTGCAGATGCGGGATGGCTTTTTTTTCGTACCTTGGGGTTGTCTTAAAACCATAAAACCATGAAAACCGGCATTTTCATCCTTGCATTTTTTTATCTGATACAGCCATCCATCGCTCAGACACCTGAAAACGACAGCCTCATGCATTTACTGGCTAAAGAAGGCACAGAATGGAGCATTGGAAGCTTTTCTGACAATCCGCTTGATCCCGACTTTTCATTCCGGATGAAGATGGAAGGTGATACCCTCATCAACGATACTGCATATCATGTCTTACAACGCTTGTCGCCATACGAAGGTATCAACAACTGGCAGGCATGCTCTTTTGTCAGAATAAACACCGACAGCCTGATGTACTACAGAGACACCATCAACCGGGAAGTACTGATTTTCGATTTCAAACTTCGCACTGGAGATGATTCCGTATTTCTGCATCCCGTGTCACTCGGAACCTGGGATGATTACATGCTTGACTATTTATCAGATGCAGAAATCACCAACACCAGCAGCATGATGATTCAGGGAGAAGAAAAAATGAGCTGGGAAATATCTCCAACAGGAACGAACTATGGATCCTGGTGGACCGAAGGTTTGGGGCCGCATTCAGGCTTATGGTGCATCCACATGAACCTCACAGAATTGGTTGGACTCACCCACATTTTACTATGTGCATACCAGGATGGCGTGGTAATTTATGACAATCCGGAATATGCACAGTGTGATTATACAGATGTTGAAGCAAGCGGGAACCAAGCATTTAAAGCCTGTCCCAACCCGTTTTCAGATAATGTTTATGTTGAATTTGACAATAATGAAGTTTCAGCAACAGTTTATCTACTTGATATGCAAGGCCGCATTGTGCTTCAGAAAGACACAAATACCTCAAAGACAACACTCGATACGCACAATCTGCCATCCGGACTATATTTGCTGCGCACCAACACCGGATATCAACGCAAATTGATTAAGAAAATGTAAAATGAAAGCAAAATCTTCCATTTATTACTTAATCTCTGTTTTACACGTTTTACAATAATACTCAGGCTTCAGATTCCCCA
>JBKGYK010000032.1:0-33574 GCA_046546095.1 Bacteroidales bacterium | reverse complement strand
GCTACAGGTCCGGTTTTGCGTTGAACGCGGGTGCAAATATAGAACATTTTCCGTTAAACAAACAAACATTATGGCAATATTTTTATCAGTCTGCCTTCCAGTTCATGTGCAGTAGCAGCGCTTATCTCTATCTCACAGAAGGTTCCGGGCTCAGGTGTTTCGCTGCTTTCAATGAAAATTTCATTGTCCACTTCCACCGAATCGTACTCGCTGCGACCAACCAGCATACCGCCTTCGCGGCGGTCGATGATGACTTTCAGGTGGTTGCCGATCTTTGCCTGATTCAGCTCAAGTGAAATGTTTTCCTGAAGGTTCATTAAAGCCTCTGCCCTCTCCTGCTTTACAGCTTCAGGAATATTGTCTTCAAATTTATCAGCTCCAAAGGTTCCCTCCTCTTCGCTGTATGTAAAAACGCCCAGTCGGTCAAATTTCCATTTTTCCACAAATTCCATCATTTCCTGAAAATCTGCTTCCGTTTCGCCGGGATGGCCCACCAGCATGGTTGTGCGCAAAGCAATGCCCGGAACCTTTTCTCTGGCCGCCTGCAAAATGTGTTCTGTTTGTTTGCGATTGGTTGCCCGGCGCATTTTTTTCAACACAGAATCGCTGATGTGCTGTAGCGGAATATCAAGGTAAGCGCAGAGTTTTGGATTATCGCGCATCATATCCGGAATTTCTGTAGGAAATGCATTGGGATACAGGTAATGCAATCGCACCCATTCAATGCCCTCAATGGCTGTGAGCTTATTCACCAATTCAGGCAAATGGTTTTTTCCATCCACATCCAGGCCGTAAAAGCTCAAATCCTGAGCAATAACCAGCAGCTCACGGACGCCTTCGGAGGCCAGTATTTCTGCTTCCTTAACCACAGCATCTACCGGACGGGAAATGTATTTTCCTTTGATCAGGGGAATAGCACAATACGAGCACTTGCGGTCACAGCCTTCAGCTATTTTCAGATAAGCATAATGCCCGAAAGATGAATTAATGCGCTGCTCTTCATTCCTTGCTTCCAGGTCTAACAGGCGCATCATCAGCGGTGTTGAGTAATTCCCCAACCATGCATCCACTTCAGGGAGCTCGGCTTTAAGCTGCTCTCCGTACCGTTCTACAAGGCAACCAAATACAACAATCTTTCCGATTTTCCCCTCCGTTTTTGCTGTGACAAGGTCGAAAATCATTTCAATACTTTCCTCTTTGGCATCATTTATGAAGCCACAGGTATTAAGAAAAACGATATCATGCGACCAGGTTTCAGCTTCGTGTTCCGTTTCCCAGCCTTGTTGCTGCAATTGCCAGGCAAGCTTTTCAGAATCCACAAGATTTTTGGAACAACCCATGGTAATCAGATTTGCACGTTTTATTTTCTCCATCAACAAAATCATTCTATTTTTGCAAATATACGCAGACAAATGACTAAATTATATTTTATTGCCGGATTCATGTTGGTTTTTGCTTTTACAGCCAAAGCCCAGTATTATCAATCGCCGGATTGGATAAAACAAATTCCGCTGTATGGTGAACAAACAGCCATTGGTATTTCAGATCCACGGATGGAAAATGATTCTCTGGCACAGCTACAGGCGAAAATGAGAGCAATGGCCATGATTGCATTGTTGCGGGATGTGGAAATAGCCTACACATCAGAACATTATCAAAGTGAAACAGAAGCACACAGAACATATAAGCTGGAAGAGATTATTGAAAAACTTGGAAAATTCTCCAGCCGTTTGCCATATCATACATCAGATTTTGAAGTAATTCATGAATATACCAACAAAAACAAAGAAGTTTTCGTATTGATGGCTTACAATGACAGTGATGCGGCGAAAGACCATGTTCTGAAAGTAGAAGCAGACCATTACTCAAAAATATTTGAAACCAGCATCACAAGAAACTTCAGGGCGGCAGAACTTTATAGCCTCAATATCAGTGACAGCACAGCCAGGGGAAGTGTGCATTACAGATATCGGTATGAGGCAGATGGAAATGACATCAGCATATACAGCAAAGATGCAGGCCACAGGCATTCTCCACCCGGATATGCATACAAATACAGGGACAACGACACCATCGGAGGAATGAGTAATTTTGATGCAGCAAACTCCTGCCAGGATGGTTTGTGGCAGGCATATTTTTCCGGCATTTTGCATGCTTTCAGCGAAAAATCAAAAAACTACATTTCAAAGATAAAAAACCTTGAAGACCAGTATGATGAAGCAGAAGAATCAAATGCTTATTTTGAGGATTCAGAAAAGCAGGAAAGCTTATCACGCCACATCACGAAAAACAAAATGAAATTTTATTTACATGGCCTGAGCATTGATCAAAACACCTTATATGTAAATATTTCCTCGCCATTGCTTAGCGAACAAACACCTCCACTCCATATTGAACCCGACACCACAGAACACAGGGAACCGGAGAAACGAAAAAGACGATTCTGGGACTGGTTATTTGGTAGAAAATGATTCGTCCTGTCAGGCAAAACATCAGAGAATTTTCATAACAAATCCTCATTTAGATGAACCAAATATCAAACAAAACACCGGACAAAATAATTACGCCCGGTGCAATTTGAGAAAGCTTAAGTGAACAATTCTACGCTTTATTCTTTGACAATACCACTGCCAGGTAGCTCAATCCTACGATTGCAGAGATTCCTGAAGCAGCAAGGATACCGATTTTGGCCTGGTCAAGCAAACCGGAACCTGCCTCGAATGACAGGTTGGCAATAAACAAAGACATGGTAAAACCAACACCGCCAAGGAGAGCTACGCCAACCATATCTTTCCATCTGGTGTGTGCGGGCAGACTGGCAATTTTAAATTTTGCAGCCAGCCAGGAAAAGGTAAACACGCCCAGAAGTTTTCCCAGGAACAAACCTGCAATAATGGAAAGAGACAATCCCTGGAATATTGATCCTTCAACACCTCCAACATATACCCCGGCATTGACAAAAGCAAACACAGGCATGATAAGGAGCATGGTAAATCTGTGAAGTTTATTCTCAAACCATTGCAGGGGATTGATAACTTCGTTGGCATAACGCTTAACCTTTTCAATCAGGTCGAGTTGCTCATGTGTGAAAGCTTTTTGTTTCTCTTTTATTGTACCGGTTAGTTTATGGACTTCATCTTCAATATTTTTGGCAAATTTATTTCCTGTAAGTTTAGCTTTAATTGGCAGAGTAAGTGCCAACAGAACACCTGCAATGGTAGTATGTACTCCTGACTTGAGGAAAAGATACCACACCACAATACCAATCAGCACAAATACTGTTCGGTTGTGGATGCCTCTTTTGCCAAGATAAAACAGCAGCAGCAGAATAGCAGCGGCAGCACCCAGTGCAGCCCATCCGATTTGTCCGCTATAGAAAATGGCAATGACAATTACAGCTCCCATATCATCGACAATGGCAAAAGCCACCAGGAATACCTTGAGGCTCAGGGGCACACGCTTTCCCAGCAGACTGAGAATACCGATGGCAAATGCAATATCAGTTGCCATGGGGATTCCCCATCCCTCTGATCCGGGCTGACCGCCATTCATGATAAAGAAAATGGTGATCGGAACAACCATACCACCAAAAGCGGCCACAACCGGCAACATTGCTTGTCTGACGGATGAAAGCTCACCAACCAGAATTTCTCGCTTGATTTCCAGCCCAACTACAAAAAAGAAAATAACCATTAGGGCATCGTTTACCCAGAAATGAACACTTTCGGACATGTTACCGATTGTAAAATGTGAATGTAAAAAGTGCTCATACCATTCCCGTGCAGAGGAATTGGCAATAATCATCGCCACCAGGGCTGCAACCAACAAAAATATACCACCGGTTGTACCGGATTTCAAAAATCTACGCAGGGCCTCTGTTATTCCGGCCGCAGTAAATATCCTTCCTGATGTTGTTGTTTTCGCGCTCATCTTCACAAGTTGTTTGTCAGTTTAAAAACGCCAAAATTAATCTTTTTTTAAAAAAATCCATCAAAATCATGGAAAACCTTTATGTGTTTATGAACAGGATAATCAGGCAAGGGTAAAATACCAGAATGCATGTTATTGATTGCATCAAACAAAAGAGGCATCACAAAAAAAACATCACCGCAGAAGACCCGGGTGATGCTTGAAAAATATTTTTCAGATACAGACTAACTGCATTGCCATTTAAGGCATGGGATACTTTTTAAACACACTGTCTGCTTTCAGCAAGAGGTCAACATACTGGGCGCGCTTATAAATACGGTTATCCGATACATTTTTTTGTGAAAGTTTACCTTTGAAATCTTCCAGTGACCCGTAATTGTGTTTTTCCATCCAGGCATCAAGTTCTTTCAGTTGTTTCGCAACATGAGCAGGCTGATGCATGTATACTGCCGAAACCATTTGTATGCTGTCGGCACCGGCCAGAATCATAGATGCTATGTCAGATGCTTCAAAAATGCCTCCTGAACTAACAATATCAGCCTTGATATTGTCATACAACAGACCCGCAAAACGCAAAGCCTGCCGTTGATCTCCCGGTTCACTCAACTCAAAATTCACAACATGCTCTTCCTTTTTCGTATCTATCTGTGGTTCGAACAAACGGTTAAACAAGACAAAAGCTTCGGCGCCGGCATCATCCATGCGTTTCACCAAATTCAGAATATTGGCATATTGCGAACTAAGCTTAACACTCACCGGAATGTTCACTGCCTTTTTAACCTCCCGCACGATTTCAACCTGCTCTTCTTCAATTTCTGCTGAACTTTTATCGAAACTACTGGGGACAGCATAAAAATTCAGTTCCAAGCCATCAGCACCAGCCTTTTCAAACTCTTTGGCAAATACCGGCCAGGATTCTTTATATACAGCGTTGATACTTGCAATCAGAGGAATATCGAGTATTTTTCGAGCATTTTTAAATTTATGAATGTGCTCTCTGCTGCCACCATGCTCAATATCAGGAAACATATCGGGCATTTCGGGATGACGGTTGTCCATTTCATCTGTAATTTCGGACATCTCAAGATCTTCAAGATGCAATTGCTCTTCAAAAAGAGATTTAAAAACCACTGCCCCAGCCCCGTTTTCCTGAAGCTGACGCAAAGAATTTTCTTTTTCCACCAGATTGCTGGCACCTATAACAATTGGACTATTGAGCGAAAGCCCCATATAAGTAACATTTAATTTTGCCATAAATTATCGATTTTTTGGTTCCATTTAATCAAGTAACAATGCGAACAACAAAAAAGTTTAAAGGTTTCCGCTCATTGAAGCCTTGATTCCATTTCACATTATCCATCACTTGTCAGCGTGTACCGGCACATTGCATCAACAAAGTTTCAACACATTTTCCGGCTGGTTTATATCCCGGAAAACCGGAAGTAATCCCAAAGGGGAGCCTTGCAAGCAAAAATTCCTGAAGCTACTATCGTAGCTGAGGCTTTTTTGTATCCCCTGAGGCCTGAAAGTAAGCTTTCTGAATCTCAACTGGTATTACGCTCACTAATCGCTCGTGTGATCCCTTCGTTAAAAAGATTCTGCCTGAGGAAATTTGCCTTAGATTTATGGCTCATACCTGATTTCGCAAATCCTGTTTGTATCTTTGGTAATTTTATACCTGTCATCTATTCTTCGCCCGACAATCCAGACAATATCCTCACCTGAACACATCAACCATTGTGATTTTTTTTCGAATGTATCCGACTTTTGATTAACAAAGAAATCGCTGAGTTTCTGAAAACCCTTCATTCCCAAAGGCCTGAAGCGATCGCCCCTTTTCCATCGCCGCAAGGTAAGCGGCAACTTCAACTTGTTTGCATCCAGTTGTGCCAGATTTTCATCTTTGCTCAACTGGAAATTGTCACGGTTTATCACCCTGCTTTTCAGATTGACCGGATTTTTTGTGTCAAAGACTATTTCAGCAATGGTAAATTGCTCAGGCTTGTCTGTATCCGCAGGATTTTCTGTTAAAAACCAGAAATCACGTTCTGCTGTCAGCATATGGGTATTTGAAACAACTTTGCTACCGGGCTTACTGTGATAAATATCCTGTATCTGACTGTAGTTAAAACCATAATCCCTGATCGCCTCATAAAGCAAATCGGGATCGGACTGGGGGAAGTGCCTGGATATCCGGATACCGGTATCAGTAATTTCGAACCATTCGGAACGTAAGCGATCGAGCAGGGTATTCATGGTCTTTACAGTACGATATGTACGCCTGGCATTTTCCCTGAATACTGATTTTACTTCAGGTCTGATTTTTTCAAGTTCAGGCAAAACATCGTGCCGGATTTTATTTCGCAAATAATTTGTTTCATCGTTGCTGGAATCCTGCTGCCATGCAATTCGTTTAACTGCCAAATAATCAATAATTTCGTCACGCGATAGATCCAGCATCGGCCGCACGATGGTATCGGTAAGCTCGGGCATACCCGCCAAGCCTCTGATTCCGCATCCCCGGATTTGATTGATAATCAAGGTCTCTGCAACATCATCGCGATTATGGCCAAGCATTACGTAATCTGCATTCAGCTCCTGCAAAAGGCTATCAAACCAGCGATACCGCAATTCTCTGGCTGCCATCTGCACAGAAATTTTCTTGTCTGCTGCATATTCAAGGGTATTGAAATTCCGCAATCTGAAGGGAAAATCAAGGTAATCGGCAATTGTATTTACAAAACCGGCATCTGCATCAGCTTCCGGTCCCCGCAAATGAAAATGACAGTGTGCAACGATGCCTTTCAGTTTCAATTCATGAGCCATTTGCAACATAGCTATAGAATCCGGTCCGCCGCTAACAGCAAACACAAATGATTTTTGCCTGTAATCAGGAATCAGGCGTCTGAGATTTATTTCAAATCTTTGCAATGTCATTTTTCTGAATTCATCATCAATTCCAGCATATTCAAAAACGCTACACGTTCCATATTTCTTGCACCCAAACTTAACAAATGTTGCGTACTTTCCTGCATATCAATGACCTCAATTCCCAAATTGCCGGCATCTTCACATAGAAACTTCAGAGCAGCTTTTGATGCATCCCTGCGGTGATAAAACATAGACTCTCCGCAAAACAGCGAGCCGATTTTCACTCCATACAGTCCGCCCGCCAGCTGGTCATCGGCCCATGTTTCCACTGACCAGACATAACCAAGACTGTACAAAAGTTTGTAGGCATCCTTCATCTCTTCTGTGAGCCATCCGGGCAGATTACTCCTGTCCTGTACAGAAGCGCATGCCTCAATCACTTCATCAAAAGCGGTATTGATTCGAAAGCTGTACTTTTCTCTCCGGATGCTTTGCCGCAGGCTTTTGCTGGTTTTGAATTCTGCAGGGAACAATATACAGCGCGGGTCAGGCGACCACCAAAGAATGGGATCTCCCTGACTGTACCATGGAAAAATACCATTTGCATAAGCCAGCAGCAGACGTCCGGGGTTCAGGTCCCCACCTACAGCCAGCAAACCATTCTTGTCAGCAAGAGCCGGATGCGGAAACAGATTCTCTTTCGGTAATTGATAAACCGCCATAATGCAAAAATAAGCTTTCTTTTTTTGAAATCCGCCCTTTGAGAGTTTCGCTTTCCGGAAAATGTTAAAAATAATTAAATCTGCCGGAAATATTCTGCAAATTACTATTTTTGGATCATGGTATTGAAAATTTCATGATTCAGTGGCTTGAAAAACATATGGGTGAATGTGCATTTAAAGCACATATCGGCATGGACTGTCCGGGTTGCGGCATGCAGCGCTCATTCATCGAACTGCTCAAGGGTAATTTATTTGATAGCATACAATTCTACCCCGGTTTATTGCCCATGCTTTTTACCCTGACTTTTCTGATAATGCATCTGATATTTAATTTCAGGCACGGGGCCAGAATCTTAAAGTTTTCTTTTATATTTACAATTATTGTGATTCTGACACATTATATCATTAAAATTGCAACACAATATACATTCAGTTTTTCATAAAAAATGAACCACATGAACAACGAAAACACAAACCAGGGATTTGAATTCAATCCCAAACAAAGTGAGGACAAACCAAATGAGGAGACAATACCGCAGCAAGGACATGAATCCCAAAGCAGCGGTTATCAGGGTCATCAGGCAACAAGCAGCACCGGCAGTCCAAAACCTGTAATGCAACAGCCTCTGCCTAACTCCGGGGGCATACTGGCCATGGGTATCATTTCCATCGTCATGTTTTGTTGTTGTTATGGCGGGATAAGCTTAATTTTAGGGATCATTGCTCTGGTACTTTCATCAAAAGCCAACAGGCTTTACATGAAAAATCCGGAGTTGTACACAGAATCATCCTACAAAAACATGAAAGCAGGCCGTGTAACAGCCATCATAGGCTTGTCACTTGCTGCATTGATGATGATAATCGGAATAATAGCTCTGGCTTCAGGCCTTAACATATTGAGTACACAGGAAGCCCTGCAGGAGTTTGAGCGCGCATGGGAATCCACTGGTTATTAATCATTTGCTGTAATATTTCCGGCAATATCATCACCCGGCATGTAGCTTTTTGCTATATGCCGGAAGCTTTCTGCATTTTCATTAAAAAAATTTAAAGAACATACGCCTGGCATTCGGCGTGTTATTATGATGCAAAATCCCGATACAATACGAAACAATCTGGTACAGCTTGGAAAAGTTCTTGGTAGACCGGAAGACCATTCGGAGCTGAATACAGCCATAACACGTGCAGAAATTGAAAATCCGTGGTTCACAAGAAAATTTATCTTACAACAAATTGACTACTGGCACCGGAATCTGACAAGTCAGAATCTTCATAAGTGGCTCAGGCATTATCCCATACCTGTCAAAAATCCAAAAACAACGGGCATTGTGATGGCCGGCAATATTCCTCTGGTCGGTATGCACGATATGATCAGTGTTCTGGTAAGCGGACACAAGGCATTCATCAAAGTTTCATCCAAAGACAAAGTGTTGCCGGAATGTATCAAGGATATTTTGTGCGGGATTGATTCTCAAATGAGTCGGTTTATCCACATCAGTGATGAAAGGTTTACGAATGTAGATGCCCTGATTGCAACCGGCAGTAACAACACAGCCAGGTATTTTGATTATTATTTTCGGCAAACACCCCATATCATCAGGAAAAATCGCAATGGTGTAGCTGTACTGACCGGAAATGAGACAGATGCTCAACTGAAAGCCCTGGCAGATGATGTATTCCAGTATTTTGGTATGGGATGCCGCAACGTTTCAAAAGTTTATATCCCGGCAGGGATGGATGAAACCAGACTGCTCGATAATATGGAAGCATACCGGTATTTTACAGAGCACAACAAATACATGAACAATTATGTGTATCAAAAGGCAATCATGCTGATAGACCGGCAAAAGTTTCTGGACAATGATTTCCTTTGCTTTCGCGAACACAAGGACATTGCATCACCTGTTGCTGTCCTGCATTACGAAAGATATGAAAATGCAAGGGACCTCCGAAAACATCTGGAAGCCGAAATGCATAATATTCAATCTGTGGTGAGTGAAGGATTTGACTGGCCTGAAAATGTAGCATTCGGACAAAGTCAAAACCCTCCCTTAAACACCTATGCAGACAATATTGACACAATAGATTTTTTGTTACATTTGTAATATACCAAAGTTGATTTTTTATGAAAATACTGACTTTCAGAATATTATCCCCGGAAAACCCAAAGTTTGTCAGAGACATTGACATCCCTGATGAAAAACGCTTTTATGATTTACACATGGGCATTCAGGCTGCCTGCAACTATGATTATACACAGATGACCAGCTTTTATCTCAGCAATGAAAACTGGGAAAAGCTCGAAGAAATCAGCATGATGCCCCGGGAAGAGGATATTGAAAGCAAGCACAGAATGATGAAAGAAACCCTTTTGAAGGATTTACTTCATAAAAAAGGACAACGTTTGATTTATCTGTTTGATTTTTTTTCTGTACGGATGATGTTTATCGAAGTGGTAAATGTCCGGGACATGACAGCTACAGAAGCCAAACTCAATTATCCCCGCGTGGTTACTTCAGAGGGAGATTCCCCACCGGCATTGATTGTTGATGATTTCGACAGTGAACTGGATGATTTTGACATCAATGATTCCGGAAATTATGATGAACCAGAAAGTTTTGAAAACATTGATGATCTGGATATATAATTCATGAGAAAACTGCTTGTCAGTCTTAGCGGGCCCACTGCTGTGGGGAAAACAAGTTGCAGCATAAAGCTTGCTGAACATTACAATACTGAAATCATTTCCTGTGATTCACGGCAGATGTACAGGGAAATGAAAATCGGTACGGCTGTACCCGAACCGCATGAGCTTGCAAAGGTAAAACACCACTTTATCGGCCAACTATCTATCCGGGATTACTACAATGCAAGTATGTTTGAACGGGATATATCAGACTTATTACGCAAACTTTTCACCACCCATGATATAGTATTTATGACCGGAGGTTCAGGCATGTACCTGGATGCTGTGCTTTATGGCATTGATGACATTCCTGATCCCGACATGCAGATACGGGAAAAACTCATTCAGAGGTATGAAACCGAAGGTCTTGAACCACTGCGCTTCGAACTAAAACATCTGGATCCGGTTTGTTATGAGCGTATAGACTTAAAAAACCACAAACGTGTAATACGGGCGCTGGAAGTTTGCCTGAGCTCAGGCAAGCCATTCAGCAGTTTTCATACAAAAAAGCGCAAAACCAGAGATTTTGATATTTTGCTGCTCGGCCTTGACATGGAGAGGGACAAGCTATATGACAGGATCGACAAGCGTATTGACAAAATGCTGGCTGACGGACTTGAGGCCGAGGCCAAAGCTCTGTATCCCTACAGAGGCCTGGTTGGCCTGAAGACAATCGGCTACACAGAGTTTTTCCGGTATTTTGAAGGTAAAATCAGCAAAGAAGAAGCCATACATTTCATCAGAAAGAATACCAGGAATTATGCCAGAAAACAAATTAACTGGCTGAAACGGTATCAAAATCTGATTCATGTGAAGCCGGACGAACATGAAAAAATAATCAGCATCATTGACAATTACCTGAAATAATAATTTCAACAAGCAGAATCTTTCAAAATTTCCATCACATATTTTGGCATTTTCATCAACAGACATTATTCGTTCATCAATATTTTTTGACCTTTCACCAAATCAGGCTTAATATTAATTTTTTTTGCTTATATTTGGAACATCCAAACCAGTAAAATTTTGAAAAAATTTACTATAAATACTAAAACAATCCCATTACCCTCCCAGGGTAATTTTAGCTTGGCTATGCTAATTGGTTATACTCTATCTATTCCCAAAAACTAAAAATAGTCAAGTGTGCTTTTTCTGTTGTGGCTTAACCCGGAGTGTGGCGCTCCGGGTTTTTTCTTTGCCAGATTTTACTCATCAAAGAAAAAGAGGTATCCGTCAAACATTAATGACAGTCCGTCAAACTTTGTTGCCGGCCGCTTACTTTCCGCATATATTTGTGTCAAATGAATTTAAAACGCCACATACACATGAAAAATTTAATTGCATTACTCGCCACAATTTTTATCAGCCTGAACATTTCAGCACAAAATCAGGACATTTCTACTTACATTCCGGAGAACATAACTAATGACAATCTCTTATGGCTTACCGCTCAAATGACTGGAAACAGTCAGGGCAACGGTTTTACCTGGACAGACAACTCCGGGAACAACAATGATGCCTCACAAAATCCGGGCCTCAGTCCAGACTATATAGAGAATGGGATCAACGGACAGCCTGCAGTAGACTTCAGTAGAGACAATCCCAACATCGTACTGGAAATCGAAAGTGATGGTATTTCAAACAGCGATGATTATCAAACCCGCTCAATTGCCATCGTCATGCAAACATCAGACGATACTGACGGAACACAAATCATTTATACTGAAGGTGATAAAGATTCAAACGCAGGCTTGAATATTTACATTCACGACCACAAACTTTATACTGGGCTGTGGAATGAAGATGAAATCAGTGCTTTTACTCCCGGAATTGATATCAACACCAACACCAGCTACCTGATTCAAATCATCTATGATTTTGAAACACAGACGTTGAAACTTTACAAAAATGGTAGTTTAGGTGCACAAACAACTGCTGACTTTGCCCACCAGGGACTAAATGGAGGTCAAATCAGCCTGGGCGGCATAAGCAAAGACTTTAGCTCTTACACCCAACATGGTGCAGAAGGCGACAGCTTCCAGGGCATGATTGCAGAACTTGCACTTTTCAACCTGGCCCTTACTGAAGCACAGATGGATGAACTTGCGGATGGAATTGGTTCATTATACGGGCACGGCAGCGGAACACTTCCCGTTGATATGCTGGAAAGCGATGTAAACAAAATCAATGGAAACAACATTATCAGCTGGAGTACAGCATCCGAGATAAACAACGACTTTTTTACCATTGAGCGTTCAGCAGATATGGAAAACTGGCATGCCATCGGAACTGTTACCGGCGCAGGCAACAGCAAGACACGCCTGGATTATGAATACACAGACTACAATGCACCTTCCGGTACAACTTACTATCGCATTGTACAAACCGACTATGACGGTACAAGAGAAATATTCAAAGCAATGTCTGTTGAAACAAAATCCGATGCCGACCAATCAATTGAAATTATTAACAGCTATTCCAATGGCGATTATCTGAACATAAAGTTTACAACTGAATCCGCTGATCCTGTCACTATACAGGTGTTTACCAGCAATGGCACACTTATTAGTGAAAAAACAGTTCATCCGAATATCGGACAGAACAACATCAACATAAGCATGATTGGTGCTAATGGGGTACATATTACAAAGCTAAGTCAGCATGGTGATTTTGTAAGTAAAAAAACCATGTTGTATTAGTGTGCTTTTTCTGTTGTGGCTTAACCCGGGGCTCTTGCTCCGGGTTTTTTTTATGTTTCTGCTTTTTGTTGTTAAAAAAACTGTCAGGCATTGAAATACAAACAACAAAAACCAACAAAATCTCAGCCACACTTGCTTTTTAGGAAATTTAACAGAATAACCAGCCATTTTTTGTAATTTAGCACTTTATTGGCTAAAACATCTGATTTGAAAATCCCAAAGCTGTATAATATTATGCAATCAGTCATTGACAAATACAAACGCATCAGAAAGAACAAATTTGTAAAAAGCGCTTACAAAGGGAAATATGCATTTGTAGGCATTGGTAATCACTCATTGAACAACCTTTATCCGGTACTGGATTACCTGAAAGCCGGGCTTAAATACATTGTAACCCGCTCGGAAGAGTCAGCCAGAGTGGTAGACGATAATTACAGGCACACAAAAGGTACAACAAACCTGAAAAAAGTACTTGCGGATAAGGAAATCACAGGCGTTTTTGTATGTGCCTCACCTTCTGCGCATTTTGAAATTGCAAAACAGGTGCTTGAGGCCGGAAAGCATTTATTCATTGAAAAACCGCCATGCATGAACCTGGATGAGCTCACCATCCTGGAAAATACCGAAAAGAAAAGCAAAGGCGAAGCTTTTGTAGGTCTGCAAAAACGATTTGCACCTGTGTATCAGATTCTGGACAACAAACTGAGAACCAAGACCACACGATATTACAAGCTGGAATACACCGCCGGAAATTATCCCGAAGGCGATGCCATGATGGATTTATTTATCCACCCACTGGATATAGTCAATCATCTTTTTGGTACAGCAAAAGTAGATTACAGCAGAAAAATTGAGTCTGCCAAAGGCGTTGAAACCTGGTTTCTGGATCTATCCCATTCCGGCGATATTACAGGCCGCATAGAATTGTCAACCGATTTTTGGTGGCAGCGGGGCAAGGAAAAACTCACAGTCAATACAGACAAACAATTGTTTGAAACCGAAGGCATCAGTTGCCTGAAAGCCATTGACAAGCCCAAGAGCATCATGAATGTCCCTCTGGAAAAAATCAAGGCCCCAATGATATCAGAACATTATCTGTATCAAAAAAATAATTTCCTTCCTGTCCGCGATCACAACGATTTATTTGCAGCCGGATATTTTGGAGAGATACAGGCTTTTCTGAACATGTGTGAAAACGGAAAGGAAAACCAAAGCACGCTGGCCTCAGTCAGACCGGTATTTGAACTCACAGAACAACTCAAAACAAAGTAAATGTACACAGCCAAAGATTACATCAATCGCGGGATGCGCTTTGCCAACAACAGCTTATTCCCCCGCCATAAAAAACTCAGCACCATCATGCTATACTCAACAGACAGGTGCAACCTCAAATGCAGGCATTGTTTCATCTGGGCCAAAAAGCCCAAACAGGACCTCAGCCTGGAAAAGATTAAGGAAATCATCAATTCACCGGTGGTCAGCAAAAGCACGATGATAGGGCTGGAAGGTGGTGAATTCATTCTGCATCCGGAAGCCGAAGACATTCTCAAATACCTCTCGATACATCACAAATATTTTGAACTGCTCACCAACGGCCGCGATGCCGACACGGTGATTGAATACACAAAAAAATACAAGCCCGTACGCCTTTACCTCTCCATGGACGGCACACGCGAAACCATTGAAAAACTGCGTCAGGCCGATATTTACGACAACATCATCAAAGTAATTGAAAATCTGAAGGACGAACTGCCCATTTCGGTGATGTTCACCCTTACTCCTTTCAATACCTTTGCGGATATGGAACACGTGGCTGAGGTCTGCAAGCAACACGGACTTGACATGCGCATCGGACTGTACAACACCATGGAGTATTTTGAAACGCAGTCGGCGCTGGATATCACCGACACCATGGAGTACAAGCCCGAAGACATTCCGGATTTTGTCAAGGATTTCAGCGAGAATTATGATTTCATGTATCTGTACACCAAATTCCGTGAAGGCAAACTCAAGCTTCCCTGTCGCAGCATCACCGACAGCATTGTGATTTATCCCAACGGCGACATTCCCATTTGTCAGTTCAAGGAAATTATCCTGGGCAACCTGCACAAGGAACCACTGTCCAGAATCATCAATAAGCGCGAAACCGTAAAAAAACACAAGGAACATTTGCATGCTTGCAACGCCTGTTGGGTAAATTTCCACCGCAAGTATGACATTGTCCTGCACCGCAACCTGGAGAAACTCATGCCCAAAGGTATGGTACAATGGTTCCTCGGCAAATACAACTGGACAGAAAATAAAAAGACTAAATACTCGAAATTGTTTAAGGGAGAATAGTTAATTGGTTGGAAGTATGATATTTGCCTTTTGTAATTTGTAATTTGGTACTTACTTAAGGGCGTGCCGCTTTTTGGTTTTTGCCCGCGCCGTGAAAACCTTCAAGGTCAACCATATCTTACTGTTTACAAGAATCAAACATACAGCAAAGATAATTGGGAAGACCTTGAAGGTTGCCAAGGCAGGCAAAAAAACCAAAAAACGTCGGTCTCCGGCTTATATCTGCTTTTCGCCAGCTTGTTTCTGCATTGCTGTGCTTGTGAGCTAACTGCCGCGCGCTACAGCACAGCGCAGAAAACAAAGCGGCCGCAAAAGCAGGATGCCAGCCTACGCCCTCACGCGGAAAAGAGAGAAAGAGAGAAAGAGAAATGGAGCGATGGAGCGACTGGTATAATGAGGTATATTTATTGTTTTATCAGATGTGAAGAAACACATTCATTCAGATGAGTTATGAACGAGTTGGATAAATGTGTTTATAAATATTTTATTCAAAATGAAAAAATGATTGTATCTTTATTGTTATAAATACAAGCTATACTATGAAAGATTTTTTAACCATAAAAGAGGCAAGTCTTTGGGCAACAGATTATATAAAAAAGAATGTTACAACCTCAAATATATCATACCTTATTCAATACGGCAAAGTAAAGAAATACGGAGAAAATGGAAACATCACCGTCAATAAAAATGACTTAATCAATTATTATAAAAGTTACAACGGGAAAAGAGAAACTGACTGGAAAAAAAAGCTCGGGGATGATTTAAACTGGGCATTATCATTTGATTGGTGCAAAGAAAAAGACACAACCAAACACGTTCACAGATTACACCCATACAAAGGAAAATTTATTCCGCAGCTCGTTGAATATTTTTTAGATGATCATACCGATGACTTCAAAAAGGAAATTTACTTCAGGAAAGGCGACATTGTATTAGATCCATTTGCCGGAAGCGGAACAACAATGGTGCAGGCAAGCGAACTAGGAATGCATGCCATCGGAATTGATATTTCAGCGTTTAACACATTAATCGCCAATGTCAAAGTGGCAAATGTTGATTTTCAGGATTTACACAACGAATTGACAAGCATTACTAATAAGCTTAATAATTTTATTTCCCAAAAAAACAATTTAAAATTTGAACACGAACTACTGAATGAATTAACTATTTTCAATAAAAAGTATTTTCCTTCGCCGGAATTTAAAATAAAAGTAAGTCAAAACGAAATAAATGTAAAAACCTACACATCTGAAAAGGAAAAAGAATTCATCCCAACATTTAATAAGCTAGTAAAAAAATACAATTTAAAAATAAAACAGGATAATGCAGACAATTTCCTCGGGAAGTGGTATTTGCAACCAATAATAGATGAAATTAATTTTGTTTTTGAACAATTAAAAGACATTAATAATCCCACTACAAAAAAAATCATAACAATAATTTTGAGCAGAACAATACGTTCATGCAGAGCAACAACGCACGCTGATTTAGCAACCCTCAGAGACCCCGTAACTCAAACATACTATTGCAGAAAACACGGCAAAATATGCAAACCCCTCTTTTCAATCCTCTCATGGTGGGAACGGTACAGCAAAGACACCATAAACCGTCTTGTGGAATATTCAAAGCTAAAAACACAAACCTTTCAAACATGCTTACAGGGAGATGCAAGAAACGTTGATGTTTTCTCAAAATTAAAAGAAAAAAACAAGGCATTTGGAAAATTGGCCGAAAAACAAAAGATTAAAGGCATTTTTTCCAGCCCTCCTTACGTTGGACTAATAGACTACCATGAGCAACATGCATACTCATATGATCTGTTTGATTTTGAGCGGAATGATGAATTGGAAATTGGCCCGCTGTTTAAAGGACAAGGCATTCAAGCCAGAAAATCCTATGTTGATGGCATTGTCAGTGTATTGAATAATTCAAAACAATACCTGCAAAATGATTATGATATTTTCCTGGTAGCAAATGACAAATACAATTTATACCCATCAATAGCAGACAACGCAGGAATGAAAATAGTGAATAAATATAAAAGGCCTGTACTGAATCGGACTGAGAAAGATAAATCGGCTTATGCTGAAATAATTTTTCATCTAAAAGAGAACAAATAATGGCTTTATCACAAGATCAAATAAAATCAGTTGAGAATACTATTAAAAATAGCTTGAGGCAACGTTTTAAAACCTACAATCCAGAGCCCGCTTCCATGCCCTTTCATACAAAACTTTTAGGTAAAGATCGGCTCGCTTTATATGCTTTCATTCATTCTTTAAATACAAATTTTGGAACAACAATTTTTGAACCTGTAGCTGTTTCATTAGCAGAAAATAATTTTAAAATCGCAAAAAGACAAATAAAATCCGGCACTCAAATAAGTGAAAAAGCTCAACATGAAATCCAGAAAATAATGGATAATTTAACAGTAGCAGACACTCAACCTAACAAAACAAATGAAATAGAGATTATTCGAAAAGTTTGTCAAAGTGGAAAAATGCGAACTGTGAAGCCAACAAAAATTGATGTTTACTTAGAAAGCTTTGATAATGAAATTTTTATTTTTGATATTAAAACTGCTAAACCAAATAAAGGAGGGTTCAAAGAATTTAAAAGAACTTTGTTAGAATGGGTAGCAACGGAATTGTCTGAGAATCCTAATGCCAAGATTAATTCTTTAATCGCTATACCATACAATCCATACGAACCAAAGCCATATAGTCGTTGGACAATGGCAGGAATGCTTGATCTGGAAAAAGAACTTAAAGTCGCAGAAGAATTTTGGGATTTTCTTGGAGGGGAAGGAGCTTATAATGAATTACTTAACTGTTTTGAAAGAGTCGGTATTAAAATGAGAAATGAAATTGATGATTATTTTGCAAGATTTAACAAATGAAGTATCGCTATTAAAAACCAAGATCAATAAATCAGAATACCTGCTTTCAACATTAAATATTATTAGAAGAATTTATGTCTAATTTCAACAAACACACACGCGGTCATCATTCATTTCAACCATGGGCTGGATGAACTGGATGCAGTACATGAATTTGAAAAAAAGCTGACGCTGATTATTGAAAACAACCTCCTCGGTTTTTACGACGGCCACGAGCTGGCCATGGATAACAGCGACGGTTCTCTGTACATGTACGGCAAAAATGCCGAAACACTATTCAAAGCTGTCTTGCCGGCTTTGAAGGCACATCCCCTGATGCAAGGTGCCACAGCTCACCTGCAATTCGGAAAAACCGAAGACAATCCAAAATCCATAGATGTCAGGCTGGACGATTTGTAAAGCAAACGCTTCAACTCCCTTGCACCGGATAATTTCGACACTTCATCCTGCAAATCAGCGCTTTTTCAGGTCATCCTCTTCCAGTTCAAAGATTGCATCCACAGTGGTGCCAAATACCCTGGCAATTTTCAGTGCAAGTACAGTTGACAAATTGTATTTTCCCTTTTCCACGGCATTGATGGTTTGCCGGCTGACATTGACAAGCTCTGCCAGTTGTGCCTGTGTCATATCGTTTTTCGCACGTTCTACTTTGATGCTATTCTTCATTTTTCAGTCCCCTCTTCATTTTAGCAAGCATGATGTAGTACCGGATATTAAAAATCACTAACAGGGTAAACATGTTGAAAATCAAGACCCACAAAAATGCAAAATTGTACAGAAAAATGAGCGATAATATCAATACTGCATAATTGATATAGGTTGCCCACAACAAAGATTCCAGCCGTATTTTATTGATAAGCTCATCCTCCTGTTTTTCACGCGAAAAGGCAATAAAAACCAGGGAAACAATCATCAAGAGGCCGGCCAGCTCGTTGGTGACATTGTTTTCAACCACCTGAAAATAAACATCTCCGCGCAGAAAACTCACATCAGCGAAGGCAAATACCTTCCAATTTAACCAGGCAGGTTCATAATTAAAAAAGAAGTTCAAAATTGCCAGTACCAATCCGGGAACCAACAGAATTAAACCTGCAATTTTACATGTGTACGGAAACAAAAAACGTGAATTCATAAACAATCTGGTTTGATGACAAGGTCAAAGGTAATGCATCCTTTCTTTTTTGTCAAGTATATTTTACATTATTTTGGTACTATTTTTTTATCTTAGCACCAAATAAGATACCGTGTAATGAAATATAGTTTCCGCAACGATTACAGCGAAGCCTGCCATCCGCAGATACTCGAAGCCTTAAGAAACAACAATTCAGGGCAAACCGACGGTTATGGAGAAGACCCATACTGTGCAAAAGCTGCAAAACTCATCAAAGAACTCAGCAATCAGCCTGAAGCAGATGTGCATTTTCTCACCGGCGGCACCCAAACCAACCTGGTGATGCTGTCAGCGGCTTTGCGTCCTCATGAATCAGTCATTGCCACCAATCTTGCACACATTTCCACCCACGAAACCGGCGCCATCGAAGCTACCGGGCATAAAATCAATGAGCTGCCCACCACGGACGGTAAAATTACACCGGAACAGGTTGAAGATGTAGTAGCCGAGCATCACTTTGAGCACATGGTGTATCCAAAGCTGCTTTTCATTTCCAATACCACCGAAACCGGCACAGTTTACACGAAAACTGAATTGCAGGCATTACGCACAGTTTGCGACAAGCACGGTCTGTACCTGTACATTGACGGCGCAAGGCTGGGAATGGCCCTCACCTCCCCTGCCAACGACATGAGCATGGCAGATATGGCAACATTATGCGATGCCTTTTACATCGGTGGAACAAAAAACGGATTTCTTTTTGGTGAGGCTCTTGTAATTATCAATCCAGACCTGCAGCCGCATTTTCGCTATCACATGAAACAAAAGGGAGCACTGATGGCCAAAGGCCGGACCTTGGGCATTCAGTTTCACAGCATGTTTGAGAATAATCTGTATTTCGATCTGGCCGAATACGCCAACCTGTTGGCCGCTAAGCTCAGCAGCGGCATTGCCGATTTGGGATACAACTTTCGCTATGTCCCTGAATCCAACCAAATTTTCCCCATTTTTCCCAATCCCATAATTGACAAGATGATGGAAGATTATGGATTTTATGTGTGGGAAAAAATTGATAAAAACAACTCCTGTGTCCGTCTGGTGCTTTCCTGGGCCAGCACCGACGAGCAGGTAAGAAGTTTCCTTGACGACTTAAGAAAACTTACGAAATAAACGACCAAAACAAGCTTTACGAAAGTTCAGAACTTTCATAAAGCTTAACGTTTATATTATTTCGTTGTATACTTCAAAATACGCCATGGGATGTTTGCATGTCGGGCAATTTTTCAACGCCTTTTTGCTTTCATGGATAAATCCACACTTACGGCAATACCATTTCACCGGCTCATCCCGTTCAAAAACGCGGTTGTTTTCAAGATTATCCAGCAATTTCAGAAAACGGTTTTCGTGCGTAACCTCAGCCTTAGCCACCATTTTAAACTGGGTAGCAATTTCATTAAAGCCTTCTTTTTTGGCAGTTTCTGAAAATTCAGGGTACAAATCAGACCACTCTTCATTTTCACCGTCAGCGGCTTCTTTCAGGTTTTCGGCAGTTGTACCAACTTTTCCAGCGGGATATTCTGCGGTAATTTCCAGCGGACCTCCTTCGAGGTAAGAGAAAAAACGGGTAGCATGCATCAGTTCCTGCTCGGCGGTCTCCATAAATACGCCTGCAATCTGCTCGTATCCTTCTTCTCTGGCTTTTTTGGCAGCCAGTGTGTATCGGTTTCTTGCCTGTGATTCACCCGCAAATGCTTTCAGCAGGTTTTTTTCTGTTTCTGTTCCTTTAATTGTCATGTGTTTCAATTTTGAATTTTATCAAAGATATAGATTTCTGCAAAACTCAAAAGCAAACACGCCTGATTTACCGAAAAAAGTATTTATTCGGGAGTTCTGTACAATACCCAGGGGCCGGACTCCAGACAAATGATGGGATTTCCCACACCTTCAACATAATCTGACAGTGTCCACTTTGTTTCTTCATTGGAAACCTTCATACTTATATTATAATGCCTCACCAGATACACCTGCAGAGCCCAGTTGTCGTATAATTGTTCCGGTGCTGTGATGATAGTATTTTCCGGCACAATCCCACCAATGGCATGTGCATCCTCCAGCACCAGTTCATGTCGGCCTGTTTTGCCAATTCTGCTTCCCGAATAAATGAATGCAGATGCAATAAAAACAATGCCAATGATGAGGAGTATAGTTTTTGATTTGTTTACAATACTCTTATGCACATAGTGATGAATAACGGGCAATACCAGAATAGCCGCTGAAATAGCGAAAAAAGGAAAGGAAGGCATTAGATAGAAACCACGCTGTACCGGCGTAAGGAACAAGGGTAATGATGCTGACAAGCCTGTCAGTAAAAATAAAGCAGAAAGTTTTGCCTGTTGCCTTGACAATTTTGATATTCGCAGTCTTTTCTGGACAATCAGCAACAAAATCATAGTAAACAAAACCGGTATCAGGTTGATTAGTAGCTGCTTTATAATAAAATATTGGGATTTCACAGTTGGATCATCGCTTATACGAGTAAGCAGTCTTTCTTTGAGATAGAAGCCAAGACTTTCCCCGGCATCCTGCCATTGGACAATCAAAAGTAGCCACACACTGCTAAGCACCAAAAACAACAGGCTATGTATTGCATAAAAGCCAACACTTTTATCGCGAAAAACAATTCCATGCAAAGGGATTATAAGCAAAGGAAACAAACCCGGCAGTCCTTTTGAAAGAAAGGCGGCAAAGATTGCCAATGAACCCAAGGCTAACATGATATAATTTTTACCTCCTTTCAGAAATTTCAGCAAAAAGAAAACAGCAAGCAAGTCGAACATTAACATGCTGTTTTCCATCAGGTTGTTCTGGTATGACCAGCTTGTCAACGGAATCCATATCCAGAACAATACTGCCACCCACCAGGCATGATGATGGGGTGATTTTTTAGAAAAGCAAAATTTCCATATTCTGATTATCAGCATCAAAGCAATCAGCAGGGTAAAAAACGAATAAATTCGTTCTGTATATAAGGAATTACCGAAAACTTTAAAAAACATGGACTGCATCCCGTACACAAGAGGCGGATGTTCCATAAAATGCGGGGATCCGGCTTTCCACCATGTATCACTCAAATGAGGAAACCAGAAACTGCCTTTCCCTTCTGCAAGGTTTTTGGCAACGCAGGCATATTGCTGTCCGTCCATAAACATGCCATCCTGAATCAAAACCGGCAAAACAAGAACAACCAAAAAAGCCAGGCTTATCAACTGAAAAGGTAAATGCTTATTTTTATCCATCGCTCAGTAAAGATAAGAATATCAAATTAAAAATAACTGTGTTGATTTTTATATATGGCTTTCCATGGATGAATCCGAATTATTCAGCACTCAATCCTGATCATGTTATCTGTCAGGGAATTTTGCTCTGCTTCTGTCATCCCAACTTCAAGATAATTCAATGCAGCCTGGATGGTAGAAAAACAATTGGCCTCTTTGTTTTTACTTTGTGACAAATCTGCATATAAAAAGAAAAATGCAGTCTCTCCCGGTGTATCAATCAAAATAGCTTCTTTGGAATCGTCAGTCTGTAGTTTATTGAGCCTATCCCGAATCCGGGATGGGTCTGAGTTGATGTTTTTGCCTTTCTCATAAATCACTTGCGCATCCCGGAAATCTATCAATCGTTTATTCAATTTAGTCAGCACTGGTGTCTCATACTGAATTTCAACGCATTCAAGGATTTCATTGACCGTTACTTTTCCCTGATATCTGATGTATGCGAGCTGAATTTTTTCAAATACCCGATAGGATAAAATATAATTATCACATGTACTCATAATGGTTTTGGTTTATTCTTCCCTTGCAAAGAAACAACTTATTCGTTTTCACACGATAAATTGAAAGGAAATATTCAGTAAAGTATACATTGAAAGAGCCGGGTGTGTTGTTTTCATGAAATTGGCTATACATAACATAATCATGCAGCATTTTCTCTGTTCAACAAATGGGAAGCCTGTGATTTGGAAAAGCACGCCTCACTTAACTGGATGAGATTCGATATTTCCCGTAAGACATGAAAAAAGCCGGCTCTAGCGAGCCGGCTTGTACAAGAATACTTTGTATGTTGGAAATTAAGCCAATTTCACATCTACAGCATTAAGGCCTTTACGACCTTCAGTCAATTCAAAAGTCACTTCGTCGTCTTTGTCAACTTCATCAACAAGACCACTAACGTGTACAAAATACTCTTTGTCTGAGTCCATGTCTTTAATGAAACCATAACCTTTGGTTTGATTAAAGAATTTAACGATTCCTCTGTTCATAATAAATAGTAATTAAAAATTAAAGTTCGTGACAAATATAACAAGTTTACAACAACATGTTGTTCTTTTTAAGAAAAATTTTAAAAAAAGCTAAAAATTTAACAATTCTACAAAGTCCATAAGCTAAAATCATGGGTAAATCCTTATAATTCACTATTTTTACAATATCATAATTATCAGGAGAAAAGAGAATGAAAAAAGCATCAGAGGACAGATTAAAAGCCTATAAGAAACACTACAGACACAATGAAGCCAGTGAAGAAGCAGCCATTCATTTTGCCGGTAAAGCCAGGGCTAAACTAAAAAAGATGTGGAGTCCATTTGCCAATGAAAGCAAAGAGACAAAACAGATGGCAGAAGTATTTTTCAAATTGCTGGAGCACAAGCTAAAGCTTGAGGAAAGAAAGACCCCACCATCAGAGGCTGAAGTAAAAGAAGCCCTTGAGCAGCTCAAGGATGTTGGACGCGTAGGTTTCTTTGCATCTGTATCTTTATTGCCGGGAGGTGCTTTTTCCCTGCTTGGCCTTGAAATGCTTGCCCGCAAACTGGGGGTTAGGAATTTCACCTTTATTCCATCATCTTTCCGCAAAAAAGCAGAGAATCACCCCTCTGAAAATCAGGCAGGGATGACGGAAGATTCATAATCCTTTCAGCCAGTCTGCCATATCATCAATGATATATTTCTCCACATTTTCAGAGCGTTCATATTCGAATTTTGAAGGCTCTTTTTCATTCTCAAAGAGGAGGTGATTTACTTTTTCATAAGCAATGGCCTTCCAGTGTACACCGGAACGTCTCAGAGCACGACGGAACTTCCGGAAATCTTTCATTTTTACCTGATAATCGCCCTTGCCCTGAATAAGTAAAACCGGCACATCGATATTTTTCAGACTTTCTTTCTGGTCATATTCAAGCAGGTATTTCCAGTAGGCTGCCGGCAGTCCGTATGGCAAGGCAAAATCGACAGAGTCCGGATGGGTATGTTTAAGTTTTTCCAGATTTTTTATCTGCTCCTTTTGTATGCTGAGTCGTCGCTTTTCGGAATCGCTAAACCCATCTTCAGAATATAAAAACTTAAACTGCTCATACATCACATCCTGCAATGGGCGGGCATTACCGGCAATCATAATGGCAGCGTCGGGATTGATACTATCGCATATCCGGGGAATCATCATCGCTCCCTGGCTGTGGCCGAGAAGAGCTACGACAGAACTGTCTGCTGCCTCGTGTTCTGTAAGATAATCAAAAGCAGCAAGCGCATCACGGCCGGTTTCATCCCACATGGTCATACCTTTCTCTGCCGCCAGCTCCGGAGCAAATAAATAGGTGTTTTTCTCATAACGGATACTGGCGATACCTTTTTTGGCCAATCCGACAGCAATATCCCGAAAAGTACGATTTCCCAGGAATGATTCATCCCGATCAGATGGTCCTGAACCATGAACAAACACCAGCCAGGCAAGCGGTTCCATCCCTGCAGGCTGAACAATTTCTCCGGGAAGTGCATATTTTGCTGAACGAATCAGTACTGGCCGACTGATGTATTCATGTTTTTTAACATATTCGGGATGCGAATATGTATTGGTCACCGCTTCAGGCTGGAAAACAATATCGTGAATTTTATTTTTTTTGATTTCAAATCTGATTTTGCATGATTGTTCTCCGTACCAGAGAAAACGGATAACTATGTGTTTGCTTCCGTAAAAACTCTTAAGCACCTTCTCTCTCATGACAGCTTTCCCATAGACTTTCATCAGATGTTCATGTTTGTTTTTCAGCCAGGCAGCATCCTTACCATCATTACGACAGTCATCATCAAACAGGGTCACTGCATTTTGGTATTCATGCTTAATTACATACATGAGAAACTTATCGGTAAGCTCATCCACAGGCTGCGCAAACAGTACATTACCAATCAATACAGCAATGACAAACAAATAATTTTTCATCCTTTTTAGGCCAAAGATAAAGCATAAGACTGAATCATTTTTGAAAACAAAGAAAAACTTGCATTGAATTATTATATTTGTAGAAAGAGAAAAACAGCTGCATATATGGACAAAATAAAACTCAAGGTAGCGGGACTATCGTACAGTCAGACACAGACCGGGGCATATGCTCTTGTACTTGAAGCAGAAAACAGTGACCACCGGATTCCCATCATTATTGGCAGCTTTGAAGCTCAGGCCATTGCTTTGCAACTGGAAAACCTGACACCTCCCCGACCTTTGACCCATGATTTGTTTGTCAGTGTAGCAGAAAAACTGGATGTCAATCTCAAAGAAGTAAATATTTATAAGCTGGAGGAAGGAGTTTTTTATTCCCAACTGGTTTTGCTAAACAAAGGCAGGCTTATTAAAATTGATGCACGCACATCCGATGCTGTAGCACTTGCCCTGAGATTTAAATGTCCGATATATACTACCCGGGACATCATTGACAAAGCCGGATTAATCATCAATATAGAAGATGAGGCTCCTGAGGGGCAGGCTACCGATCAGGAAACGGAAACATCCGGCCCGGAGAAAAAAGATAAACAAACCCCCTCAACGGATAACTTATCAGAAAAAAGCCTTCAGGAATTGAATGATATGCTCCGGACCGCCATTGAAAAAGAGGCGTACGAGGAAGCATCCAGAATAAGTGATGAAATAAAAAGAAGAAAATCAAACAAGAAAGACTGATGAGACGATATGTAAATTACCTGCTGTTTATACTGGCAGGCATTTTAGCTTATTCAACAGCACTGGCTACGGACATTACAATTAAAGCCGGAACATACGAAACCTACGAAGGAAATTTACCTCAGGCTTTCAAATCTCTCACTTTTTCGGCAGATGGCACCGCCGAACTCAGAACATCCGGAGACAGTACAGCAGCCTTATGGACGGTCAGTGACAATTACCTGCATCTGATGCTGTGTCCTGGCGTGGAGTTTTATAAACCGGACTCACTCATGCTGGCCGAAAATGACAGCATTTCAGCATTGCTTGTGTACAAAAACAACAAGCTAACTATACCTCAGGCATTAAACCTCAATGCGAAAGATTTTATCAGAAGCGACTACACATATAAAATCACCAGGGAAGGTAAAGACAGTTTGCTGCTACAGGGGTCTGATCATGAAATGAAGATACGAAGAACCTATGACAGCGGAACTGACATCATCAAAAATCAGGGAGTCAGCCTCATGGGCATTCTGCGGGGTTTGCTCGGAATGGCTTTTATTTTGTTTATCGCCTGGATATTTTCAAATGACAGAAAAGCAATTAGCTGGCGGGTTATTGGAATCGGCCTGGCGATTCAGGCTGTGCTTGCCATTAGTATCCTGAAATTGCCTTTCGTGAAAAGCTTTTTTGAATTCATCGGACAGGTATTTGTTAAAATCCTGGATTTCAGTCATGACGGTGCGGAGTTCCTGCTTGGCGGACTGATGGATTCGGAGACCTATGGTTATATTTTTGCATTTCAGATTTTGCCAACAATTATCTTTTTCTCAGCTCTCACGAGTGTTTTGTTTTATCTCGGTGTCATACAAAAAATTGTGTATGGTCTGGCCTGGCTGTTAACAAAAGCGCTGCGTATCAGTGGTGCAGAATCACTATCCGTAGCAGGAAATATTTTTTTGGGACAAACAGAGTCACCATTGATGATTAAAGCCTATCTGCCCGGTATGAACAAATCTGAAATTCTTCTGGTCATGATTGGCGGTATGGCAACAGTTGCGGGAGGCGTACTTGCTGCCTATATAGGATTTCTTGGCGGAGACGACCCTGCCATGCGTCTGCTCTTTGCCAAACACCTGCTGGCGGCCTCAGTAATGGCAGCTCCGGGGGCCATTGTTATTTCCAAAATCCTGGTACCACAAACAAAAGATGTGAGTGGCAAAGTGGAGGTCTCCAAAGAAAAGGTTGGCAGCAACATACTGGATGCTCTCTCAAACGGAACCACCGAAGGATTAAAACTGGCTGTCAATGTTGCTGCGATGCTCCTTGTTTTTGTGGCTGTCATCGCTCTGCTTAACGGATTTTTTGGCTGGGTTGGCGGACTTACCGGACTGAACGGTGTAATTGCTGATGCCACAGGCGGTGATTACGGTAGTTTATCTCTTCAGTTTATCCTGGGATACACCTTTGCTCCTCTCATGTGGATTATCGGGGTGGCAGGACCGGATATTGATCTGGTAGGCAGATTGCTTGGCGAAAAACTCATCATGAGCGAATTTATCGGATACATCAGCCTTGCTGAACTGAAAGACGCACAAGCTTTTGCAGAAGAAAAATCCATCATCATGGCAACATACATGCTTTGCGGATTTGCCAACTTCGCTTCTATTGGTATTCAGATTGGAGGTATTGGCTCTCTGGCTCCGAACCAACGGAAGCAACTCTCAATTTTTGGAATGAAGGCACTGCTTGGCGGCATGCTGGCCTCTCTTTTGTCTGCAACCATGGTAGGGATTATACTTGGATAAATTCAGACAGTAAAAATTAACTACATAAACTGCGTTTTTTTTTGATCCGTTATTTTTCTGTTTGATTGAAATATTCGCTATTTTTGATTATTCAGTACAAAGTGGAGTACCGGCAATTCATTATGGAAAAACGAATAACAGTATTCATCAGTATTACAGTCTTGCTTTTTTGCACGATACATTTTGCATCTGCACAGCAAAACGGAAACAACGCATTCAGGCCGGCAATCTTACCGGTTCCCGGGCAATATATCGGAGAAGATTCCCCGGAATTACCTTCAAGGATACTCAACCACAACAAAGCCTTTTTTCCTCCACTGATGAACCAGCATCTCCCTACCTGCGGACAGGCAGCAGCCGTTTATAATTGCTTTGCTTACGAATACAACAGGATTGTTGACGGAGATGCTTCCCAGCCTGAATATCAGTATCCTGTCAGCTTCACATACAACTACCTGGGCGGTGGCTACGGATGGTACGGTGCATCAGCTTTTGATTCATGGAACATGATGAAAATTGCTGGTCATCCAAGTGTGGCTGAATTCGGATGCAACGAAGATACCACAGGCAGAATATGGATGAGCGGATACAACAAATACCTCAGGGCGATGCAACGTCAGGTTAAGAACTGGTATGCCCTGGATGTCACCAATGAAAACGATCTTTCCCTGCTAAAGCATTACCTGAACGACCATCTTGACGGATCAGAACACGGTGGGGTTGCAATGATTTACTCCAACTCATCCTTTTTGGAATCCGATGGATATCTGGTTGACAGTGTTTTGGCCCAACCCTATGACACCGTACCCATGATGGAATCTTTCTACGGATCACCCACTCATGCCATGGCCATCACCGGATATGTTGACACTGCTCACTTTGATTTTAACGGAGACGGTATGAGTACAGACAGCCTGGACATCAACAATGACGGTGTAGTTGATATGTGGGACAATGAGAAATTCTTCTGGATTATATCCAACACCTGGGGCAACAATTATCCAGGTATTTCACAGTCAAACGGCACCTTTCTTGTCAGATATCACGGTCTGTCTCAGGTGTGGAATCAACAGGCTTTCATTGTTGAAGCAGAACATGTTCCAGAGCAAAAACTCACCTGCAGACTGGATTTCGAACATGCTAACCGGAATCATCTGAGCCTGAAGATCGGCATTGCTGAAGACACAGATGCGTTGTACCCGGAAAGAATAACGGACTATCCGCTGGTGAATTTTCAGGGCGGTCCTCACAATCTCCCGGCACTTATCGACGAGCCCGACAACCAACAACTTGTCATGGGCCTGAATTATGATCCACTGCTCAAATACATGCCTGCATCCGGAAAACTGAAACTTTTTCTCATCATTGAAAACAACGGGGATGACGAGGGTAAAGTAAACACTTGCAGCTTTTTTCATTATCCGGGCAATTCATCAGATAATGCAGAAGAATATGAATGCAGGAGAAAAAATATTAAGATTCCCGGCAAAGACACCATACAGTTTAGTCAAATAGTATATGGTGTAAACCATGATGCCGATGATAACAATCTTTTCAAAATAAATACAGCATCTACCCATGATTTCTTTACCGGAGACAGCTTAAATCTTCAGCTACAGGCTGACAATGCACAGGAACCCGCGTATTTTGAATTTGAAAACATCAGGGAATACCAAACCGAGAAAAAAAACTCAGACATTCCCATGAGTACCGTTTCAGCCAACTACAGTCAGGTATGGGTGCCTTTGGATTTTGAATTCCCCTTTGGCGGCAGGGTATGGGACTCTGTTTGTCTGGATCCTGGTGGACAGATTTATTTTGACAGTGTTGTGTATGAAGCCCATCCGTATATGCATCAGCCGGAAACAGCTCCGGCTACAGATTTTGAAATCATGGCGTTCAATGATGTTTTTAAGGGAAGCCTGAGAAAACGCGTGTTTTACGAGACATTTCAGGACAGCTTATATGTACACTGGATGATAGAAAAGATCAACGGAAACATGGAAGTTGAAAACAGTAGTCGTATCACAGCAATATTACGAAAAAACGGAGAAATTTTGCTACAACAACACCCGGATGAAGGCTGGAATCACAGCATGCAAATCAGGACGTTGGAACGCACATATCTAAGTAAGGTTTTACCGCTGGGCGAATCATCTGGTCACAATGCCTGCCTGTTTAAACCGGCCAATGAAAGATACACACAGGCCGGTATTACTATAAACAAGGAAGGCCGCCTTACCGGATATTTTGAGGAAGCAGCCATTAGAAACCTGCATATCCGGCTTTCTGACAGCAACAATCAGAAATACACAAAGCACCTGAAATTACGCTGGGCTGACCTTGAAGATGCAAGAGCGCGCATTTATCCAAATCCCACATATGACAAAATTCATTTTGACATCATACTGGAAACAGCTCAGGAGGTGAAAATTGACATTTATGATCAGTACGGGAAATGGATTACCCGAAGTTCTGTCTGGTGTGAGAAAGGAATCACTGACATCAGCACATCCAAACAGGCCTTAAATTTGAGCAATGGCATGTATTTTTGTAAATTGCAAAGCTCAGAATTCAATGAAATACTAAAACTGATAATACTATAAAATGAGACAATACCTTGATTTACTCGATCACGTATTACAACACGGAACCCATAAATCAGACCGCACCGGTACCGGTACCATTTCAGTATTCGGGCATCAGTCACGCTATGATTTGTCCGAAGGATTTCCTGCTTTGACAACAAAAAAGCTACACCTGCGCTCCATTATACATGAATTGTTGTGGTTTCTGCAGGGCGATACCAATATACAATATCTGAAAGCGAATAATGTAAAAATCTGGGATGAATGGGCAGATGAAGCTGGCGATCTGGGTCCGGTATACGGTTATCAGTGGCGCTCCTGGCCCACACCTGACGGCAGGCATATTGACCAGATCAGCAACGTAGTGGAATCACTGAAAAAGAAACCCGACAGCCGACGGCATATTGTCAGTGCCTGGAATGTTGCCAATGTAGATGATATGGCACTTCCGCCTTGTCATACATTGTTTCAGTTTTATGTTGCGGAAGGCAAGCTGTCCTGCCAGCTGTATCAGAGAAGTGCAGACCTCTTCCTGGGCGTACCCTTCAATATCGCCTCCTATGCCCTGCTGACAATGATGATGGCGCAGGTTACCGGATACAAACCAGGGGATTTTATCCACACGTATGGTGATGCACATATTTATACAAATCATGTTGAACAAGTCAGGCTTCAATTGAGCCGGGAACCACGCAGAATGCCCGAAATGAAAATCAATCCGGAAGTAAAATCAATTTTCGGTTTTGAATATGATGATTTTGAATTGATAAATTACGATCCTCATCCACATATAAAAGGCAAAGTAGCAATATAAAACAAAAAAGAATATTAGCATGGGATTTACGATTATTGCAGCAATAGCAGAGAACAGAGGCATAGGCAAAGACAATGACCTTTTGTATTTTATCAAAAACGACCTCAGGCGGTTTAAACAGATAACCACCGGACATAATATTATTATGGGAAGGAAAACATTTAAAAGTTTACCAAAAGGGCCCTTGCCCCATCGGAAAAACATTGTTATCACCGACAATCCTGAAGACTGCAACATACCTGAATTATATCCTGACACAGAATGCATTATGACAGATTCTATTGAAAAAGCAAAATCACTTTGCAACCATCAGGAGGAAAATTTCATCATAGGTGGAGGAAGCATATACAGACAATTTTTACCTTATGCAGACAAAATGTACTTAACTCTTATTCATGAAGAGCCGGATGCAGACATATTTTTCCCGGAATACAATCCGGAAGAATGGCAGGTCATCAGCAAAGAAGAACATGCTGAACATGATCCGCCATTTTCATATCTCATCCTTAGCCGAACCAAAACAGATGAAAGCTAAAATCGCAATATATTATTTTACATTTGCCGGTCTGTTACTGATTAACACAGCCTGTGAATTAAACATTGAGAGTACTGTATCAACCGAACAAACACTTACAGCCTTAAAACAGAGCTCACAATCAACCACGATCTTTAAGGATGTTTTCAATGAAATCAACAATACAGCACGCTATGTTGATGACAGCATCAATGACAGGAATGATGCAGAACCTGTGGTAAAAGACCCCTTTCCAAGCCTGAGCATTGAACCATTTGATGCAACAAGCTGGCCAAAAACCATCATACTTGATTACGGGCCGGTAAATCATCTCTGTAGCGACATGCGTGAAAGAAGAGGCAAACTAATTATAGAGGCCACTGACCTGTACAGCAATCAGGCTTGTGAAATTACAACTCAATTTGAAAACTTCTATCAGGATAATTATAAGGTGGAAGGAAAACATACCATTACATATACCGGAGATAATGAGCAGGGATTCCCTGTTTTTGACATCAGTGTGGAAAACGGCATGATTTACGCGCCTGATGCAAAGGCATATTCTTTTGAACAAAATACGCAAAGGGAGTGGGTAGAAGGTAGTGAGACTTTATTGAATTATGAAGATGATGTCTATCTGCTTACCGGTGAACAGGACGGATACAGTTCGGACTCCATAAAATATGACATTGAGATTCGCAATGATTCCCCCCTTGATATTTGGGTTAAATGCCGCTGGGTACGGGCAGGGATCATAGATATTAAGATCAAAGATGTCCCTGACGTCACCCTTGATTTCGGGGAAGGAGAATGTGACAATTATGCAACAGCGAGCTTCAACGGAAATGAATATTTGATAAATATGGAATGATTCTTTTCCTGTGCTGTTATGGAAAATATTATCCCGGTGTTAAACAATTATACATTACATATGTTAATTTTAGATTAATACAAGATTATTACGAGCCGTTAATATTAATTTGTTTTTACTTAAAAAAAAAATGATAACTTGAGGCGATTTTAACAACTAAAAAAAATTGGTGCTATGAGAAAACTTTACAATTTCATTCCGATGTTAATCGGGGTATTCCTATTGATGGTTATCCCATTTAACGTATCGGGACAAGTTTCCGGTTTACCCTTCAGTGAAAACTGGGACACAGAGCAAGATCCTCAGGGATGGAGCTACTACACGAACAGTGCCGAGGGCACTGTCGAAGTTCAAAACTCAACCGCCTATTCCCCTGATTGGGCAGTTGAGTTCAGTAACAGCAGTGATGAAACCAGCGATTATTTCTTGCTGGCTCCACGCACAAGTCTGGATCCGGACGGTACAAGAATGAGCTTTTTTGCAAAAGCAAGTGGAGCTTTTCCTGCTCAGCAGATCAAAATTGGTGTTGTAACCGATTCAACGGATCCGGCTGGAACCTACACAAACCTGCAGAACTTTGACCTATCCACATCCTTCGAACATTACATCGTGGACATGAGCCCTGCCGGTTTTGTTTCAGGTGATTATTTCATTGCAATCACTATGAACTGGGATGGAACCAACAAAACGGTTCAGGTTGACGATTTTCTGTGGGAAGAAACCCCGACAGGACC
>JBKGYK010000031.1:0-34170 GCA_046546095.1 Bacteroidales bacterium | reverse complement strand
CTACAATCGCATCTGGTGAAATTGTAAACTTCACAGTTACCAGTGAAGGTACCCCAATGATTGATGAAGACATCACCTTGTCTGACGACTTGTTACCAGGCGAATCCTGGTCAGGAACAACAACAGGCACGGTTGATTTATCCGCTATTGGAACCTATACCTGGACAGCTGCTATCACCTATGCTACTGATATTAATGCAGACAACGATACCATTGAAGGTTACATTGTAAACTTTGGTCAGGAAATTCAGTTCCCGGATGCTGTTAATGACACCATCTTCGTTACTGAATTCCCATATACCATACAGCCGGATGTTGTTTACACACCCGATTCAGCCGGTCTGTCTCCTGAATACCTCTGGGGCGGTGGTGAAACACTTTCCATGCTGCAGGTAGATGATGAAGGCTGGTATGATCTCACAGTAACCACTGATGGTTGTTCTGTTGAAGACTCTGTCTTTATCAGACATGATGTGGGTATTGATGATTTCAGCACAACTTCACTTGCTATCTATCCTAACCCGAATGATGGTCAGTTTACTGTTGACATGACACTCAATGAGCGCCAGGACGTAATTCTGACTGTTATCTCAAGCCACGGACAGGTAGTTCGCGAACTGAAACTTGATGATGTTGACAAGATCAACAAAACCATCAACATCAGTGATATGGCTGAAGGATTGTATAATCTGCAAATTTCTGCCGGTGACAAACAATTCAACCGCAAAATTATCGTAAGATAATTCAAATAACACCACATAATAAAACATCCCGGCGTTTTCGTCGGGATGTTTTTTTTTGGAACACAACCTTCAGGGTCGTTTCAATCCCTTGCTGTACAGTTTTTTTAAATTAAGCGAACAAATTGATAGATACGACCCTGAAGCTTAGTGCAAGATTACAATCCGGAACACAACCTTCAGGGTCGTTTCAATCCCTTGCTGTACAGTTTTTTTAAATTAAGCGAACAAATTGATAGATACGACCCTGAAGCTTAGTGCAAGATTACAATCCGGAAAGTTTTTTTATTTCGTTCAGCTTATTGAGGGCATCAACCGGAGTGAGGTTATTGACATCAATGTCTTTGATCTGATCACGAATATCTTTGAGTACGGGATCGTCCAATTGAAACATACTCATTTGCATACCCTCCCTCTCATTCCGGATTTTATTTGTAGGCCGGCTCATTTGTTTATCTGTAGAAGCAGATTCAAGCTGTCCCAGAATCTCATTGGCACGGCGGACAACAGAAGGTGGCATCCCGGCCATTCGCGCCACATGAATTCCGAAGCTGTGTTCACTTCCTCCGGGTTCAAGGGTTCTAAGGAACAATATATTATTTTCCACTTCTTTCACAGAAACATTGAAGTTCCTAATTCGGGAGAAGGATTTTTCCATCTCATTCAACTCATGATAATGTGTGGCAAACATGGTTTTTGCATGTGCCCTGGGATGTTCATGTATATACTCTGCTATTGCCCAGGCAATACTGATACCATCGTAGGTACTGGTTCCCCGGCCAAGCTCATCGAGCAGGATCAAACTTCGTTCACTGACATTATTCAGAATATTGGCTGCCTCATTCATTTCAACCATGAATGTAGATTCTCCCAGAGATATATTATCCGATGCTCCTACCCTGGTAAATATTTTATCTACTACACCCAGATTGGCAGCTTTTGCCGGCACAAAGCATCCGGCCTGTGCCATCAGCATTATGAGGGCTGTTTGCCGTAGCAAAGCCGATTTTCCAGACATGTTTGGGCCGGTAATCATCATAATCTGCTGATTATCATTATCCAGAAGAACGTCATTGGCCACATATTCCTCATCTGCCGGCAATTGTTGTTCAATGACAGGATGCCGGCCCTGCCGGATATCCAGCATCAGGGAATCATTAATGTTGGGCTTGGAGTAATTGTTCTCTTGGGATGTTCCGGCAAATGAACACAGGCAATCAATTTTTGCAATTAGTGAGGCATTGAGCTGTATTGCAGCTGTATATTCACTTAGTGCTAAAACAAGTTCTGTAAACAATCGTTGCTCAAGCTCCATGATTTTTTCTTCGGCACCCAGAATTTTTGACTCATACATTTTGAGTTCATCATTGATATAGCGCTCGGCACTAACAAGTGTCTGCCTTCGTACCCAGTCATCAGGCACTTTATCCTTGTGGGTATTTCTGACTTCAAAATAATACCCAAAGACATTGTTGTATCCCACCTTCAGACTGCTGATACCGGTCTTTTGGGCCTGTTCCTGCTGCATCTGAAGCAAATAATCTTTACCGGAATGTGCGATGTGGCGCAATTCATCCAGTTCTTCGGAAACACCATCGGCAATGACCTGTCCTTTATTTATCTGCACCGGAGGATCTTCTTTTATTTCGCGGTCAATTCTGTCCCGAATTTCAGCACAGGGATTCATCTGGTCGGCAATCTGTCTCAACTCCGGATCATCAAGTTTACTCAAACTTTCTTTGATGGGTTCTATGGCATGAAAGGCTGATTTGAATTGATTGATTTCCCGTGGATTAACTTTTCCGACAGCCACTTTGGAAATGAGCCTTTCGAGATCACCGATTTTGGAAAAATGACTAGCAAGTAAGGCGCTCAAATCTGTGTCTTCCATGAGGTATTCTACCCCATTGAGGCGTTGTGTGATTTTTTTGATATCCAGCAAGGGGAAAGCAAGCCAGCGTTTTAGCATTCTGGCCCCCATGGCAGTTTTTGTTTTATCCAGTACATCAACCAGTGCCTTGCCACCGGTATTCAGGGGCTGAAATATCTCCAGATTATTGATGGTAAACCTGTCAAGCCATACGTAATTATCTTCGGTAAGACGGGTGATGCCGGATATATGATCAAGCTGTCTGTGTTCGGTCATTTCCAGATAATTCAGGATGGCTCCGGCAGCAACAATCCCGGCTTTAGCATCCTCTACCCCAAATCCTTTCAGATTTTTAGTTTTGAAATGGTTTAACAGGCGGTCATAAGCGTTCTCCAGAGTAAACACCCATTCATCCAGCGGATAGGCAATATACCTGTCAGCAAATAAATCTTCAATTTCGGATTTTTTGGATCGTTGATACAGAACCTCCCTGGGGTTCATGCTTTGCAGCAACTTATCGGCATATTCTCCGTTGCCTTCGGCAAGCAAAAATTCACCGGTTGATATGTCAAGGAAAGCAAGCCCGGTTTTTGGTTTCCCAAAATAAACACAGGCAAGAAAATTGTTTTCTCTGTGTTCCAGGACATTTTCGTGCATAGATACTCCGGGTGTAACCAGTTCTGTAATTCCTCTTTTTACAACATTTTTGGTTTGTTTGGGATCTTCCAGCTGTTCACAAATGGCAACCCGCTGTCCGGCACGCACAAGTTTTGGCAGATATGTATCCAGCGCATGGTAAGGGAATCCGGCAAGATCGACTGCAGATGCAGAACCATTTGAGCGTTTGGTAAGGGTAATACCCAGAATCCGTGAAACCTCAATGGCATCTGATTCAAATGTTTCATAAAAGTCACCAACACGAAACAGAAGTATCGCATCAGGATGTTTTCCTTTGATGCGATAATACTGATCCATCAGTGGTGTTTTGCTGGATTTTTTTGCCATAGACTTTTACTTTCAGACAAAAATACGAGAATTTATGGCTGAATAAAAAAAAGAAATCTGCTTTTATCAACAGATTAATTTACCTGTGGCGCAACCAGGTTTGTGTGCGGTAAACCGGGCCGATGTATCCACGTACACTCAGTTTCTTATCACTTTCAGCCCAGATTTTACACTTATACAATTTACCGTTTTCCGGGTCTAGTATTCCGTCTTTACCTTCCCATTTTCCGCGCTTTTGTTCCAGGCCCTTGATGATCTGCATGCCTTCGATTGGTTTATTTTTAAGCTTACCGGTACATTCTGTACACAAGGGATTGTCCTCTTCTTTATCAATGAGTTTAACAATCTCACCATACAGCATACCATTGACTTTATAAACACGGACAATTGACTTGGCCTTACCGGTATTGTCATCTATTGTTTTCCACAAACCTTCCACCGACTGAGCAGAAAGCAGGAATGGGAAAATGAACAAAAAGATCAGAAAGCTTAATTTTTTCATAGCGAATGTTATTTATTGCAAAATACAAAAAATAATAGTAATTGCATTGCTAATCATCATTTTGATGGTCCCGACAATTTGCAGAAAAATTTATCAACTTTCACCCAGGATAAAAAGCAGGAATAAATATCAGCCCATCTGCCTGTATTAATGCCACTTACCACACTTCACCATTTATTAAACATGTTTTTATGGTAAAATCTCTGATAAAAATTATTTTTTTTACGCAAATCTTCTTTTAGGTTTGTTAAAACAAATAACTAAAGTGACAAAATGAAACGAATACTGATTTTAGGTGCAGGATTATCAGCCACCAGCCTGATAAACTATCTGCTCGAACACGCTGAAACCGAAGACTGGCATATTCGTCTGGGAGACATGGACGAAAAGCTGGCTGCTTCAAAAATCAACGGACATCCCCGAGGAGAATCATTTCAATTTGATGTGGATGATGAAAATCAACTTGCCCGAGAGATTAAATCATGTGACATTACTGTTTCCCTATTACCGGCTAGATTTCATTCCCTGGTGGCCAGGGCATGTGTGGATTTAAATAAGCATATGGTAACAGCCTCCTATGTTTCTCCGGAGATGAAGGCACTGGACAGGGAAGCCAGGGAAAAGGGTCTCACTATGCTCAATGAGCTTGGCGTTGATCCGGGCATTGACCATATGTCTGCCATGCGGGTTATTGATAAAATAAGAAATGATGGTGGTAAATTGCAGGTATTCAAATCGAGTACAGGCGGTCTGATAGCACCGGAATATGACAACAACCCATGGAATTACAAATTCACCTGGAATCCCCGCAATGTGGTACTGGCCGGGCAGGCTACAGCATGTTTTATCCGCAACGGCAGGTATAAGTATATCCCCTATCATCAGCTTTTCAAAAGAACGGAAAAAACCAGTGTTCTGGATTTTGGAGAATTTGAAGTTTATCCTAACCGGGATTCACTTTCTTACCGTAAAATATATGGACTGGAAGACATTCCCACCATTTTCAGGGGCACCATGCGCCGCCCGGGGTATTGCGAAGCATGGAATGTATTTGTTCAACTCGGCATGACCGACGACAGCATTGAATACGTGGGTAACGGAGATACAACTTACCGGGATTTCATCAATTCATTTTTGCGATACGAACCAGACACTTTGGTTGAAGATAAACTTTGTGACTTCATGAATCTCGATCCTGAAGGTGAAATTATGAAAAAACTTACCTGGCTTGGTATTTTCGATAAACGCCCGATTGGGATTTCCGGAGCTACCCCTGCACAGATTCTGCAAAAACTACTGGAAGAAAAATGGGCACTTGAAGAAAATGACAAGGATATGATTGTCATGCAACACAAATTTGAGTATGAACTCAATGGTGAAAGAAAGGGACTCAAATCCAGCTTTGCCTATATTGGCAAATCTCAAAAAGAAACAGCCATGGCCATCACGGTAGGCACACCTGCAGCCATTGCTGTACGTCTGCTGGCAAAAGGAGAAATCAAACTCACAGGTGTTCATACTCCGGTTGTCCCGGAATTGTATAACCCCATCCTTGACGAACTGGAAAAATATGATATAAAATTCATTGAAGAAGAAATGCCGGTAGAATAACCTGCATTCACATTCTTAAGAACAGCGGCTTGTTACAAGGCCGCTGTTTTTGTTTGAAGGGCTCGGTGCATTGCGGGCATTACTGCCTGACAATCCTGATTGTCTGTGCTTTTGAATCTGCTGAATGCAGCTCAAGAAAATAAACTCCGGGTGCCAAACCCCTGACAGAAAACTGACAAAATCCCGTTTCATCGTTTTTTTCCAGAAGTAACTTGCCCCTGAGGCCGTACAGTTTCACTGAAAAATCATCTCCGGCATCAGATTTTATTACCAACAGTTCGCTTACCGGATTGGGATATACTTCAAAACTCAGGGTTTCAGGTTCCTCGCAATTATCCATTACGTACATGATCGGCTGATGAAAGCCTTGTGTAAGTCCAAATTCACTTTCTGAGAAACTTTCTGTAACAGGCTCACCCAGCGACCAGGCAACTGTCATATTTCCTGAACCTCCTTCTCCCCCACCTGACGATAACAGTTCCTGCGCCTGAATAAGTACAGGTACAAATAACAAGAGCAGAAAAATACCCGGATATTTCATAATGATCATTTGTTACAGATAAAAGTACAAAAATTACTGCAGAGGAGAAAATACATACAGGGCTTTTCTGCTCTCTTCATAAAATATCTTCGAATTCTGCATTGTCTCAGACGTTCATCAGCAACAAAAAGCCCGCACATTCGATTATGAAATCCAGCAGGAAGATGGAGAATATTTTTCATCCGGAAAACGGAGTAGTTACGTCTGCTACCAGATTTCTCACTGTCAAGATATCAAAAACATCAGCCAAGGTGCTCCTCCAGGATTTCTATCAATCTGGTTTTTCCAATGGGTTTGCTGATGAAATCATCACATCCTGCTTCCATGGCTTTATTCTTATCCTGATCAGAAGCATAGGCAGTTTGCGCGACAATGACAACATCCTTGTTTTCTGATTTGATTATTCTTGTTGCCTCGTACCCGTCCATCTCAGGCATTTTCACATCCATCAGAACAAGCATAATATCAGGATGTTGACGCACAAGCTCAACTGCTTGCCTTCCATTTGTTGCGGACAGTATCTTTTCCATCCCAATCCGTTTAAGATTTTCTCTCAACAGCAAATTGCTGCCCTCATCATCATCAACCACCAGTACTTTTTTGTCCTTATCTGACAGACTTGTAAGAGCTGAAGAAGATTCGGATATTTTCTTGCATTTATCGGGGTTGAGTAAAACATGAAATGAAAATTCTGTACCTTCACCATAGACGGACTCCAGGGATATCTCTCCGCCCATAAGTTCTACAAAAGCTTTGCTGATGCTCAGTCCGAGCCCTGCACCCTCAAAGGGTTTATTGATATCCTCTGACAATTGGCAAAATCGTTCAAAAACCACAGCCTTTTGCTCTCCAGGAATACCAATGCCTGTATCTGCGACACTAACATAAAGTTTTTCCCCTTTAGTCCGGGCAGTAACCCTGATCTCCCCTTGCTCGGTGAATTTCAGTGCATTTTTAATAAGATTTGTAAGCACCTGACTCAGTTTGGTTCTGTCAACCCAGGCTGTTTCAATTTCAATCCCGGAAACATCAAGATTCAGTTGAATATTTGTGTTTTCAGCTTCTTTTAAAAAGAAATCATACTGTTCCTTAAATAATTCAACGAGATTTGTTTTTACTACATGCAATTCTGTTTGTCCTGATTCAATTTTTGAAATATTGATCAGATCGTTGATTATTTCCAGCATCCTTTTGCCACTGCGTTGTATGACATTCAGATAATGTTCTGCCTCTTCAGTTGTCAGATCGGCCTCTTCCAGCAAACTGGCAAAACCCAGAATACCGTTCATGGGAGTTCTGATTTCATGACTTACATTGGCCAGGAATGCAGACTTCAGCCTGTCACTTTCCTCTGCTTTTTCCTTTGCCTTCCTCAATGCTTCTTCGGCAGCTTTTCTCTCACTGATATCGCGCACAATACATATGAGTCCTCCATCCTCCAGTCCGGTGAGGGAAAGTTCCTGGGGAAAGATACTTCCATCTTCTTTTGTACCCAGTGCTTCTCCGCGCCATCTGCCGGTATTCCTTAACACCGGCATGATCTCATTGGTAAAACGGTGTAACTCATCACCCGAATAAAGCATTCTCCATGTGTTGCCTTTGAGTTGTGCCGGGCTATCATAGCCATAAATCTCAGCATGGGCCTGATTTAGATAAGTGTACCTGCCGTTTTTGTCTAGAATGGCAATACCATCAATGGCGGCCTTTATTGCAGTGCTAGTTTGTCTAAGCTTCTTTCTGGCCTCTACTTTTTCAGTAATATCTTCAGTACTTCCAAAAACATAGGTTTTGCCATCCTGAAGATAAGCCTTCCCTGTTGAGACAAACCAGGCAGTGGAACCATCACCTTTGTTGACCCGGTATTCCATACTTATTTTTTTTCCGGGATTTTCCAGCCCCTGCCTAAAGGTTTCTCTGGCAGCAGGAACATACTCAGAAACGATAAATGAGAAAAATTTCTCCCAGTCGTTGCCAATGGTTCCTTCCGGCAAAGCCAGCATGGCATCAACATTTTCAGCTATGTATGTATTTTCAAACTCCCCCTGTTCATTTATTTCAGATTTCCAGATGACACTGGGAAGATTCTCTGCAATTCTCTGCAATTCATGCAGGTTATTTTGTAGTTCTTGCTCTGCTTTTTTGCGCGCAGTGATATCAATTATGTTGACCAAACCTGCAGGTTTTCCCTGATATATAATGGTTGTCCCTGAAATGTCTATCCATTTGTGTGCACCCGACTTTGTGATGATAACAAACTCATAGCGCAAATTGGCTCCTTCCTTTGATTCTCTTGCCCTGCCCGCCGCCATGACTTTATCAACATGATCCGGATGTGCAAATTCCCAGAATTTCATTGACAACAGTTCCTGTCGGGAATAGCCGGAAATCTTTTCAGATTCGCGGTTTGCATATACCCATTTATCATCCTGATGCATCATGATCGCCGCTGCACTGTTTTCAGCAAGCTTTCTGAATTTATCTTCACTTTCTTTCAACTCGGCAGCCAGACGTTTTCTTTCTGTGATATCCAGCAGGGAAGCAACTCTTACTTTGGAGCTTTTTTCCATACCAACCCTTACCAGTACATCCTTATGAAGGCCATCAGCATCAACAAAAACAAACTCATGATCCACTCTGACAGGTTTCCCGTCTGAGCGTTTCCTATGATATCCTTTCATGCGCTGAAGGTCAGCTTTAGCAACAAAATCAGACCAGCACATTTTTCCTTCAATCTCTGATGCAGGCAGGGCTGCCAGCTTTTCAAACTGGGCATTACAGCGGGTGATAACGCCATCATCTCCGTAAGTACAGGTAGCGGTACCCGTATTCTCGAATACCGCCCTGTACATTGATTCTGAGACCTCCATCTCTTGTTGTTTACGGTACACTTCTGTCACATCCCGAAAAACGAGCACAACTCCGGTAGCATGTCCATCGGCATTTCTGATAGGAGCAGCACTGTCAGCTATCTGGTACTCTTTTCCGGTTTTGCTGATCAGAAGGGTATGGTTTGCCAGGCCAACAATTTCACCGGTTTCCAGCACTGTTTGTGCCGGGTTCTTCACAGGCTCCCGACTAAAGGCATTGACAATTTTAAAAACTTTTGTCAGGGGTTTTCCTTTTGCCTGTTTGCTGCTCCATCCGCACAGATTCTCTGCAACAGGATTCATCCTAAGCACATTGCCTTCAATATCTGTGGAAATAACAGCATCGCCAATTGAATTGAGTGTGGTATCTATGTCGTTTTTTACTTCTCTCAGATGATTTTTGCTAAGAATAGCATCAATGGAAAAGGCGATATCATCAACAAGTTCCGAGAAAAGTTGCTTCTCCTTATCAATATCAATGTGATGCTTATCCAGGCTTACAGCCAACACACCATGATGTTTTTTATTGAAATAAATACTTTTTATAAATACCAGACGGTCTTTGTGTTCTTTTACCAGTGGGCAATCATCACAATTATCCTTTGGCACACGCACAAACAATTCGGTTTTGGACTCCAGTGTTTTTTTCAGATGCTTAGGGAATATTTGATTGGACAGTTGGGATTTAAAGCTGTCAGCATTCTTTAGATTCACAGAAGAAAACTGCTCCAGCTTATTATTATCATCCAGCATGGCAATCCAGGCTGCAGAATAAGTCTTTGGATTTCTACCAATTGTCTTACAAATGCTGTTGGCGATGTTTTGGGAATTTTCTTCCTGCCAGAGTTCCTTATTGACTTCCCTCATCAACTCATAGACAGCATTCTGGTGCTTCTCACTTGTTTCTCTTTGCTTTTCATTGGTAATATCCAGAAAAACTGTTGCGAATTTTTCCGGTTCAGGCCGATAAACATGCACCTTAAAATACATATCCAATGGGGGGAAATATCTCTCAAAATATTCCGGCGTTCCTCTTTCCACGACACGGCTGTATATTTCAATAAATGGTGGCCGGCTGGTTTGAAATATATCTGTAGCAAGGCTGCCACAGGCATCTTCTGCTGGAATATCCAGGATTTTCTCAAAAAGCTCATTGCAGTCAAGTATACGATAATTCCTGATTTCACCATCCTTAGCCCGCACAACTTCATGCAATGCGAAACCTTTACCAAGGTCGGTAAATACTTCACAAAAAGATTTGTTTTGTTTCGCCTTGTCCATCTGACTTGCTTTTGTCACAAGATACAAAAATCTATCAATCAGGAAAAACAATCATAAGAAAACAAGCGGGGAATAATAATGCCGGCCGGGAAATTGGAATTAATGACGCTGCCTCAACACCTCATACATCACCACACCGGCTGCTACGGAAACATTCAGAGAGGCTATTTTGCCTTTCATTGGTAAACGGGTGAGGACATCTACGTGTTTCATCACCTGCGGGGAAATTCCGGTTTCTTCAGAGCCCATGACCAGGGCGAGGGGTTCATCCAGTTTCTGGCTGTACAGATTTTCTGTTCCTTTTTCCGTAATGCCCAAAACCTTTATGCCCGAGTTTTTGAGAAACTTTACTGTACCTGACAAAACGCTGACTTTACAGACAGGTACACGATTCAGGGCTCCGGCAGAGGTTTTCATGGCATCTGCATTGATACGTGCCGAGCCTTTATCAGGGATAATGATGGCATGTACACCTGCACAATCAGCTGTGCGCACCATAGCACCAAAATTTCTGACATCAGTCACTCCATCAAGCACAAGGATAAATGGGGTTTCTCCCTGTTCGAAAATTCCGGGCAAGACATCCTCGATTTTGCAGAATGCCACAGGAGAGATCCAGGCAATGATTCCCTGATGATTTTTTCTTGTGATGCGCTTGATTTTTTCCGGAGGAACACTCTGTATGGTAACATTCCGGCTTTTAGCAAGCTGTCTGATTTCGGCAAAGGTCTCTCCACTCAGTTCACGTGAAAGCTGAATTTTATCAATACTTTTGCCGGATTTCAGTGCCTCGGTAATGGCATGTATCCCAAAAATATAATCTTTTGTTTTTTCCTGCATATCTTTTTTTTCAATTAATCCGGGACTGCATAGGGTAAACCATTTCGCCATGATTTTACAGCATCAAGCCAGGCTTCTTTGTATCTGACATCGCGCATCAGTAAAAATTCATTGTCACTTAGCGAGGCTGTATCTTTAACAAAACGAAACACAAGTCCCTCGTATTCGTCTGATTGACCGTAAATCCATTCTTCCCTGGAATTATCCTTATGCACTTTCTGCGGTGCACCAAGAATAATATAAATCATGCCCCTGTCGGTTTGCCAGCCGGGCCGTGTTGCCGTAAAATACTGATTGGCCAGTTGCACACGATTGTAGTAAACACGAATCAGCTCCCTGGCATTGTCCTGGGAATTGCCAATATCAAGCCAGAATTTATCCACTGCTGCTTTTTGATTTTTTGCACCGATCACCTGCCGGTACTGGCTACCGGTAGCTATGTATTTTATCGGGCCGGCCATGTCTTCAGGTCTTCTCACCCATGGAAAGAATCCTTTCCCGGCAAAAAGTCCAAGGCCATTTTCTGCGAGACTATCTGTGGAAAGAAAATAAAAACCGCTTTTGGCCGGCAAAAGGCTGTCATCCTGATGATATTTGATTCTCATAGCCGGTGTATCAGAGACAAATACTTCTGCACCGGATTTGTAGGGTGGCGCAGGCAAGACAGAATCATTTTCGTACAGCGATAAATAAAGGGAATCCTGTGTAATTTGGTCTGAGCTGATTTGAATATGACGGTCTGTACTGAGAAAATTCTCTAAAACAGGCTGCGGTTCAGGCTCAAGATATTCAGGGAAAAACCATGATTCATTGGCGTTGTGATTTTTATCAATATCAAAAACCACCCGTTTGTAAGACTTTTTGTTTTCATCAAAAAACAGCATAGAGGCAAAGTAATCATTTCCGGCAGGAAGCCCGGCAGGAATATAGGTCAAAAACAATTTTCTTTCATCTTCATCGAAACTGTATGTCATGGATGCAGAATCAATAATTTCCCGGGTTTCAGCATGTCTGATTGCATATTTCACCCCAAGGACAATCTCCCCACCCTTACTGTTTTCTGTTTTGGGAGAAGGCATCATCCGGTTGAGGTCTACAGCAAAGAAGAGGTAGGATTCATTGTCTGTTGAATGATAGCATCTCACCCGTGGCATAATATTGGCACTGGCCGGATTATACAATGAGGAATAATCCGGGCGGGCCGGTTTTGCCGACCGTTCATATCCGGTAGGTACACAAGCAGCCATCAGCAAACATGCAAATATGAGAGCAACCGGTTTAATCTTCATCATATCCAAACAATTCGTTCATATCCTTGAGGAACCTTCTCATGTATGTTTTTGAGCCCAGTGAATATCTGTATGAGGGTTTATCACCACTGGCCTTTATCAGGCGCTGACCGGGCCGTGTATCATACACAGCTTCATTAAATTCCTGATTGCTTGAAATCGCAGCCATATTACCGGAATTGTATCTGAAATAATACCAGGTTTCTTCATCCATCTCAAAATACATATGGAAAGTATCTCCTCGTCTGTTTTTCTCAAGTGCAATAAAACTAAAAACGTTTCTGTTCACAGGATTTCTGGCAAGGGAAGAAACACCAACCGGGCCTTCATGGATAAACATGGATTCTGATTTGTACCATTTCATTCTAATGTCTGTGAGGATTTTCAGATTCTCCATTTCTTTTGGCATTTTTTTCAGATTACCCATACTTAATTCAGCAAACCATTCTTCGGCAGTTTCCTGTCCAAGCAATTCAAGCACAGCTTGTTCATATACATCTCCGCTGAGGTCTGTGCCGGTAAGGCCGGGAGCCTGATTAATATCCTGAGCCATGATTTCCATTGCATTGTCATTGAAATGGAAGTCCATCATCAGGCTCATATCCAGAATGCTGGTATCTTTTTCCGGATTATGGGAAAATTTGCCAATAGGATTGGGGTTAAACAATCCAAATTCATCAGAAAAACTAAAGATACCGGAACCATTCATTGTGCAATCCACCCTGCCGAACCTCAGCAAATTACCTGGCAGACTTTCTTCCTGCAATTTATCTTCACTGCCAACTTTATAAGACATATCCCTGTCGTCAAAAACCAGATAACCTGCGGCCATAAAGAGGCTGAAATCGGTTCTTCTTTCTTTGGGGGAATACATAGCCACATAGGAAGAGTCTCTGTAGATATTCAGGCCCATTGCCAGTTGTGAGCCATTGATACTCACAGGCGTACTATCCACAGGGATAGCGACATTTTCAGGGTCTATCTCGGCCTCGAAGGCAAGCCATTCCGATGATATGTGCGGGCATTCGTGTTTGATTTTGGTTCCCCCATCAAAATGGAGATTTTCCTTATTGGCTGACAGCAGAACATCGCCCTGAAAGCGGAAATTCGGACTCAGGCTGAAATCATCCGGTTCGGCAATGGAACCTTCTCCAAAGGTCTGACCGGTTTTATCCACCCCGATTCTGTTTAAATGGAAAGTCTGTATTTGTCCGGCTTTATCCACATAATCATAATCACCATACCCGGTATAACTTTTTCTTCCCTGAATATTTACAGTGGCATTTTTGATGTTATGATAGCGATTGGTTGTATTTGCAATAATTTCAGCATCCTTCAATGGTCTCATGATGGCATCTTTTTCCACCACTACTTCACCATCTCCGGTATAGACAGTTGCATCAGCTACCCTTACAAATTTCACTTCTTTTGCTGTGATAATATAGTTTTCCAGATCATAGGATGCAACCGGAGCCACAAAATTCAGGGAGTCCTGATCAGGATGTATTGAGATAAATTTCGGTCCTTCCAGAAACAGGTTTTCCCACTCTTCATCGGACATGTCCGGGTCATTTTCGAGTTTATCCACCGTTTCAGCGTCACTTTTTATGTCCACATATTCCTGATCCATATGCCAGACCAGTTCCTGCATGTATCCGATATAATCGTTTTTGGGAAAGGTAACAAATGTTCCATCTCCATTGGTTTTAAAATGACCTTTTCTTTCGGGAAAATCAATATGTGCATTGACATTCATGGTTGAAAAATCGAGATCAAGTTGATTCTCCGTAAACAACTCAAAATCTGCAGTATCGGCATCAATGTATTGTCGTTCATAAGTAAACCTGTCAGAGGAGAGTTTTGATCTTCCAATATCCATCATACCGCTACCCTCAAGGCCGGTTGGAGTAAGTTTAAGCTCTCCGGACATTTGTGACTGATCATCAAACATTACAAATTTTTCTTCAATGGTTTCAACGAAGTATTCATCTTCGTAGGGATACCATCTGATATTGTTGTTTTCACCCTCAACCCGGGGATATTCTACGGGTGAAGTTCTGGCCTCGTTTTTAAATTTTGTGGCGTGAGCAATGAGTGAATCCGGGAAAAAATTGATTTTATCGGCCATGCTTGTACTGTTGATATATTCAACTCTGCCTGATCCTCTCAATCCCTGATTGCTGAGGTCTACATGCCGCGTATATGTACCTTTTGCTTTGTAACACGGGTAGCCTGCATCCGGCGTGATGCGGTGAAATCCAAGTGAATAATCCGATCGCACTACCAGGGTTTCCTTGATATCAGGAAAGATATCGGCAGAATAAAAAGTTCCTTCAAACTGCAGGTTTTCTTTTTCGTATCCATGCAGGCTGTCGAGGCTGTATGGATCTATTTTGAAGAAAAACTCATTCCTGTGATACACACCATCATATATATCTGCATCATCATAATAAACATAGGCCTCTTTTTTGGAATTGAATTTGGGATAACTTGCCATTTCCTGAAGCCCTGACTTATTTCCCGGTTCATCAATAAAGAATTCTCCCTGAACATTTTCAATGGTAGCTTTTACCTCTTTGAGGATTTTCCCGCCGTCTGCCATTGTTTCACCGGATTCCACAAGCATTTTCATAGAATCGCACTGATCCATATCCACCATAAAATCCTCATAGTCAAACTGAAACTCATGGCCGTAGAAGAAAAACTGTGACGCTTTCATAGTACCTGTAAAGAGGAAGTCCCGGTTTTTCTTCATCACGATTTTCTTATCGATGGGATAAATCTCAACATTCTGTGAATCTGAAATATGCACTGAAGGCACACCGTTAATCTGCAGGTCATAATTGAGAAGACTCAATGTAGCATTTGGTGTACGGCCCTGGGTTCTGGAGCTAAACTGCAACACATCATAATCAATCTGACCGCGTCTTGCATCCAGGTATTTGTACATTTCGGGCTTAATTTTGACATCTTCGGTTTCTGTATCATAATGGATAAAACCAAGATAGGCCAGACGTAAAATCATTTTTTTCACCTGATGCGGAGAATAATTGATATAGCGGGCAAAGTCTATGAGATTGAATTCGGGTGACCCCCAATGACCGACAAAATCTTCAAGTCTGACAAAAGGATGAATATCATCAGTTACCTGTATGGCCGTATATCTTTCGTCAGAAAAATAATCTGCCGACTCAAAGTAGGCCTCATTGACTTCTGACATGGATTTGAGCATGCCAAACTGCATTTTGTACTTTTCTATTTGCCACTGCAACCACGTAAAATCCATATGGAGCTGGTGATAAGAGTTGGTAAAGTATACCCTGGACATGCCCTCCTCATCACGTTGCAGGTTCAGTACTTTGTTTTTAAACGTATACCGCATCATCAGACTTGGGTGATAGATAGAATCTTCATTGAGGTACAATGTTATCTCTGTATCATCAGAAAATACCTGATTTTTGTCCAGGGTAAAGGCTTCACTTTGTGCGATGAGTTTAATAGAATCACTTTTGGCAATGCTTATTTTTGCTTTCTGGTCCTTGACGCCGGTTCCGATAAACCGTTCTCCTTTCATGGTAAATCCACCCTCGTAATCTATGCCTTCCAACACTCCTTCCATCTCAAATCTTTTTGTATAGGTTTTGAAACGCGGGTAGCTTGATTTCACAGGTCTGTCCAGGTTTCCGGCTTTATCATTGAGTTGACCGTACAGGGGTTCGCCAAAATAATTCAGATTCACGAATCGTGCCGAATCTGCAAGTATTTCAGCTTCATCGAACTCAAAGCTGTATTTTTCAAGCTCTGCATATACCGAGTCAGGGCTCATGCCAACACGTTCCCAGGTTACTTTGCCATGCTGGCCTTCCCATTTTTCATCCAGCGGGTAAGCTGTACCGGATGTCTTGTAAATCTTTATGCTGTCTTTATTATGATATCCAGTGATATCAACATTGGAGAAACTGACATACAGGCCATCTTTGTTGTATCCGATATTGTCGGGAAAATGTGATACCTTCCAGATCACTCGCGGGTGCCTGAATATAATGGAATCCCGTAGCAGGTCATTTGCGATAAACTGATATTCACTGATTTTTTTGCTATTGACTCTCTGTCGTTCCCTAAGCAATTCCGACAAGCCGTTCCGCCATTCAGCGTATTGGCCGCTGTTGAACTCATGCCTGTAGAACAAGAGCATATTTTCTGCATAAATAAACAGGTGAGGCCAGTTTTGTCCGCCTTTTGAGGCCAGGAGGTTTGCAGTTTCAATGAAACCATCTTTCTCTTCCATACTCATGCTGTCAGAAGCCCAAAAAATCTCAAGTTGTTCGGCCAGGATTTTCCCTTCTTTACCTTTGTCGAGCTTCACATTATCAATGCTTTTGCAAAAGCTCTTCAGGAATTCCTCATGTTCTTCAGAAAAGAAGTTCTGTGAATACACCTGCATAGAAAGAAGCATAATAATGCTCAATAATAGTATTTTATATGTTTTTGCCAGCATAAATTCCATTTCGCTTGATTATGATTTTTTCAAAAAACTGCCTGCACACCAATCGTTTTCCGTTTTTTTCTGTTCAAAATCCAGGCCAAATTTCATATAGTTATTTTTAATTTCATCCATATCAGCTTCATAGAATCCCGACAACACAAGTGTCCCGCCTGTTTTAAGTCTGCTGACAAGGGTTTCTGCATTCTCAATCAGGGTATTTTTGTTGATATTTGCCAGGATCACATCGAAGTCAACATCCTTAGCGGCTTCAAGGCTACCTTTACGTACTGTAATACCAGTGGCCTCATTGATTTTTACATTTTCCCCGGCATTGTTTACAGACCAGTCATCAATATCAAGTGCAAGCACGGATTCTGCACCCATCATATCAGCCATAACGGCAAGCACACCGGAGCCGGTACCCCAGTCGAGTACTCGCTTATCTTTCAGGTTCATCGTCAGCATTATCCTGATTACCAGGCGTGTTGTTTCATGATGACCTGTACCAAAAGCCATTCGTGGATGAATATTGATCACATATTGTGGTTTCACATCAGGTTTGTGAAATTCTGCTTTTATCATCACTTTGTCATCAATCAGAATTTCCCGGAAGCTTTTCTCCCACTTTGCATTCCAGTTTTGGTTTTCGATTCTTCTTTCTTTCCAGGGGATCATCATCTTATCCAGAAACATGTGAATTTCGTTTTGTTTTTCGGCATTTTCCGGCAAATAACCAAGCAACTGATCTTCAAGCTCTTCAAAGCTTTCGACACCAAGCTCTCCAAGTTTGGCAAGAATAATAGCAGCTACATGGTCAGTCACCTGGCCTATAGCAATAGCAATTTTTATGTAGGCCATATTAAAAGGCTTTTAGTATATCAAGAAATGATTTGGTTTTTAGTGATGCACCACCAACAAGGCCTCCGTTAATGTCATTCATTTTGAACAAATCAGAAGCATTCTCAGGCTTCACACTTCCTCCATAAAGCAAAGGAATATCATCAGCATTCAAATCAGGATACTGTCTATTCAGAAGTTCTCTGATCCAGGCATGCATCTCCTGAGCCTGTTCCGGCGAGGCGGTTTCTCCTGTCCCAATAGCCCAGACAGGTTCATAGGCTATTACACATCGTTTCATGTTTTCACTATCAATATGAAACAATGATGCCTGAAGCTGTTCTTTTACGACTTCTTTATGTCTGTCTTCATTTCGTTCATCCAGGTTTTCTCCGCAACAGAAAATCGGTCTCAGTGCATTTTTCAGGCAAAGGTCTACTTTTGATTTTATGGAGTCATAAGATTCTTTGTATATGTTTCTACGCTCGCTGTGTCCCAGGATAACATAATGAGCTCCGGTAGATTTTATCATGACCGGTGAAATCTCTCCTGTATATGCACCGGATTCATGATCTGCACAATTTTGTGCAGCTATTGAAATACGCTTGTAATCCAGGATTCCGGCAATTTCGGAAAGGTGAGTAAAGGGCACTCCCAATATCACCTGTATGCGCGGATCGATTGCCGCACCCTGTACGTGTTTGTTGATATCTGCAGCAAGTTTCTTTCCCTCCTGCAGGTCAGTATTCATTTTCCAATTTGCAGCCAATATCCGTGGTTTCATCGCCATGATTTTTTATCTAAGATAATGTGTTTTTTTTTTAAGTAATTCACAAGCAAATGCGAAAGTGCAACTATCAAAAACATACAAAGACTAAGCCAGAGATACAAATTGAGATTTGATTTTTTCACCTGTTTTTGCATTGACTGTGCCAGGAGTCTTTCGTCGAGCTCATCCACTACGGGCACATCATTGATATGCCATTTATTGAGTATGGTTCCATTTTTAAGAAGAATGATGCCCGGATTGGAACGGACAATTGTTTTGATGGTGATGGGATCCATATTGTAGAAATCAAATGACACATCCGTCTCTTCGACAAATTCTTTCACAACTTCCTCAGTTGAAGCAGTAATAAAAAGGAATGGATAATCCTTTGTTTCACAATATCCGTGCAGGTTCTTGAGTTCTTCGATATGCTTTCTTTTTGCTGATGTCACATCCCAGCTTGTAATAAAAAATGTATATCTGTCATCGTTGAGAACAAGATCAGTCACATCTTCGGGTGCATCAGGTTCTCCCTGGAGATTTGATGCATCGTTGTAATATACAGCATCTACAAACATCCAGTCTTCATCCGGCAAATCGAACAATGTAAATTCTCTGGTTTCACCCTCTTTTTCATAAATCAAGCCAAGGTTTTCAGGTCTTACCTGCACATCTGCATTCACAGCAACAAACTGCCAGTTGTCTTCACTGGGCAGATTATCAATAAAAAACTCATCCTCCATGCCATCTGCCTCAAAGCGGTATGTTATTTCAAACAGTTTTTCCTGTGAGATTTCTTCGGCTGCCTTGCCTGCGTCATAATCCAACGGCATTGTAGTAATGCTAAAATCATGTATTGGAGGAGTATAACCTTCTTTCACAAGTTCATTCTTTGTTTCATGCCATTCCCACTCATTCTCATTTTCCGGCAGATTGTCAACATCAAATTCTTTTAACTCTCCTGTATTCTTGTTTTCATATACAATTATTGTTTCATATTCCGGCATATTGTCTTTTTCGGATTCGGGAACTTCCATTCCGGCCTGAATATTTTCTCCAATACTGTATGGTCTGAAATCCACCAATGGGAGATGTCGGATGCTGTGCACACTTATCCAAATCGTGCCGGCAGCAAACACAAATAGAAGAAATACCTGAAATCCTCCCGGCATCAGCGGTTTGAATTTATTACGCTGCAGGAATACCACAACGACAAGGAACATGATTATAACATTTTTCCAGAATGTAGCCCAGTTTGATAAGATTATTGCATCCCCAAAACATCCACAGTCCTGCACAGGATTGGCAATGGCTATCCAAAGTGTCAGGGGCAGAAAAACAGCCATGAATAACATGACACCCCAGGCGCCCAGGCGTGGTTTAAGATTAAACAAAAGTGAGATTCCAAGGAGAAGTTCTGCCACGGACAGAATTACGCCAAAAGTCAAAGCTGCAGGCTGTAGGAACTCGAGCCCCATGGCATTAAAATAGTCAATGAACTTAAACTGAACACCCATCGGATCAACCACCTTAACAAATCCGGAAAAAACAAAAACTATTCCGATGATGATTCTGAAAATGTTACTTATTGCTTTCATACTGACGTGATTATTTTTATTAAGATTTCCAAACCCCAAATTTATAAAATGCTATTGGATTTAGGATGACAAAAATCAGGTTTATTTTAGAATTTTTTCTCCTTTCAGGTGTTCAATCATTCTTTGAAATATATCTTCAGCAGCCATCATATTTCCATACTGATCGCTACAATCCAGGATATGAAGATTATCGATTTTTTCTGCGATGGTCTGGTACATTTGTCGTACTTTCAATTGAAATTTAATATCAGCCTCATGAATATCATTTTTCCCCTTAAGATATTCCCTTTCCGATCCTGTTCGTAGGCTGGCGAGGCGGTTTTTCACAAAGTCAACAGGTACTTTCAGATAAAGGCTGAGGTCGGGAACAGGAATTTTGAAATGATCGAATTCCGTCTTTATAATCCAGTTCATCAATTCTGTTTGATCCTTTTCAGCATCAAATTTCGCAGCCTGGTACGCCATATTTGAATAAACATATCTGTCCACGAGCACGAATTTATTTTCAGCTTTCCATCTTTCAATGCTATCGGCAGCACTGGCCTGATCGCCGGCAAACAACAAGGCCACCAGATAAGGGTTGACATCTTCGTTTCTGCCAAACTCTCCCCTGAGAAATCTGGCAACCAACTCACCATAGACCGGGGAATCTGTACGCGGAAAATGCAGATATTCATATGGTTGATCCTTATCTTCAAGCCATTGTTTTAACAATTGCACCTGGGTAGATTTTCCCGAGCCATCAAGGCCTTCGATCACAAGAAATTTCATAAGCTGTTAATTTGTATTATTTTTATCACGCTCAACAAAGATGATTAAAAAAAATGTTTACTCAAAGACACACAATCAATATACAGGGAAAACTCATAGATTTTGACACAGTTAAAATCATGGGCATACTCAATGTTACCCCGGATTCATTTTATGATGGCGGAAAATATCTGGCTACAGAAAAAGTCAAGGCACGGGTAGTGCAGATTATTGATGAAGGTGCCGATATCATTGACCTTGGTGGCATGTCTTCACGTCCGGGTGCAGAAGTCATACCGGCTGAAGAAGAGTGGAACAGGCTGGAACCGGCGTTGGCTGTGATCAGGGAATCAGAACCTGACATACCCATATCTGTGGACACATTCAGGGCAGAGATAGCTGAAAAGGCAGTCAGCCAATATAAAGCAGGCATCATCAATGATATTTCTGCCGGAGAAATGGATAAATCCATGGTTGATTTTATTGCTGAGACGAACACCCCCTACATCATGATGCATATGAAAGGCACACCGGCCGGCATGCAAGAAAACCCTGAGTATGCGGACATTGTGGCTGATGTTATGCGTTACTTTCACCAAAAACTGGCTGTACTCAGGGAAAAAGGTGTAAGGGACATCATCATTGACCCCGGCTTTGGATTTGGTAAAACACTGGATCACAACTATGAGCTTTTCAATTATATGGACAGGCTGGCAGCCCTGGAGTGTCCGGTGCTGGCAGGCATTTCAAGAAAAAGCATGATCACCCGCCTTTTTGACATCAGCCCTGAGGAGAGTCTCAACGGAACCACAAGCCTGCACACACTTGCAATATCAAAAGGTGCAGATTTGCTCAGGGTTCATGATGTAGCAGAGGCAAAACAGGTTGTCCGGATTATGAAAAAAATGGAAAGCAGCATAAATCCAAATTGGTAAGTACAAATTTCAATCATTTTTTATATCTTCGGCTTTCTTATGATGCATGCATTTATCAGTGTCCGTTTTCTTGATGTGGTTGACATTTTTCTGGTAGCATTTCTGCTTTACCAGTTATATATGTTGATCCGTGGAACAGTTGCCATTCGCATTTTTGTGGGGATATTTTCTATTTATTTGTTCTGGTTGATCGTCAAGGCAATGAATATGGAATTACTTGGCTCAATTCTGGGGCAAGTCATCGGTGTTGGTGTGATTGCTCTCCTGATCGTTTTTCAACAGGAGATCAGACAATTTTTACTGATGATAGGAAACCAGAGCTTCATCAACCAGCATTTACCTTTTGTCAAATATTTTAAGCGCTCTGCTCCGGTAAGCAAATCTAAAATCGATACCATCGTTCAGGCTTCTGTTTATCTTGCAGAAAATTTTCTTGGCGGATTGATTGTTATTTCACGCCATTCTGACCTCAAAACACATATCAGCAGCGGAGAAATTATCAATGCAGACATTTCGGACAGGCTGATTGGAAATATTTTTTATAAAAATGCTCCCTTGCACGATGGGGCACTCATCATAGTAAAAGATAAAATCAAGGCTGCAGGCTGTGTTCTGCCGGTATCACAAAGCCAGGAAATTCCCAAAAAACTCGGATTAAGACACAGAGCGGGCATTGGCATGACAGAAAGAACAGACAGCATTGTTATCATTATTTCAGAACAAACAGGCGAAATAAGCGTTTCTAAAGAAGGAAGATTATATGCTATCAAATCGGAGGACAGGTTGAAAAAGTTTTTAATGAAGGAGGTTGGACAATGATAATTGCCATTACAGGGGCAAGTGGTTTTTTGGGTAAAAACATCAAAAGCCACTTTATCAAAACCGGACAAAAAGTTGTCAGTGTGCCAAGAGATGTACTGTACAGCAAAGATAAACTGGCAGATCTTCTGGATGGTGTTGATGTAGTTATCCATACTGCAGGTTATCCTATCACCAAACGCTGGACCGGATCGAACAAGAAGAAGATATTTAACAGCCGTGCCATCACCAGTCACAATATAGCTACAGCCATAGAAGAAAGCGACAATCCACCAGCATTGCTTATCAGTACATCAGCCATTGGTATCTACAACAACATCCACTATCATGACGAATGCAGCAAAGACTTTGCAGACAATTTTTTGGGTGAAGTCTGTAAGGAATGGGAGGCGCCTTTCACAAAAACAGATAAAACAAAAACCCGGGTAATTATTGCCAGGCTGGGAGTTGTCATTGGTAACGGCGGAGTTTTAAAAAAAATGTATCCCATATTTCGTTTGGGTCTGGGCGGAAAAATCGGACACGGTGAATATCCCATGCCATTTATTCATATTGATGATCTGATCAGTTTTTATCAACAAAGCACCGAGGATGCAAGCCTGCATGGAATATACAATTTGGTTGCTCCGGCCATTATCACAAACGAAGAGTTCACGCATGCACTTGCTGATGCCCTGAATAAAAAAGCCAGGTTCATCATTCCTCCGATATTTCTGAACATTGTTTTTGGAAAAGGCCTGATGACTGTAATCAATAATCCCATTGTGATCCCCAAGCGTTTATTGGAGGCAGGGTTTACATATCAAAAAGACCAGATAGAACAAGCCATTTCATCCAGTCTGGAAACAATGTCCCGAAACAACAAAACGAAGAAATAAAAATAAAGCGATAAGCTCAGGCAACCCTCAGGCTTTTTTTATAGTCTTAAAATTAGTATCTTTGTTACCATATAATAAACCAAATGATTATGAAGAAAAATATCTTAATGGCGGGTATTCCGTTTTTGCTGCTTGGCCTGTTGCTCCCCTCTTGCACAGAGGATCCCAATGATACCAACCGCCCATTGATGACTGCACTGGTTGATGGCAGCACATGGCGTTGTCCTGAGCCCAACGCCCGGGTTTCAGAAAATCAGATTGTCGTTTACGGGACCTCTGCTGATGGGCAATCCATTCAAATAACCGTATATGCAGGTGAAAAAGGCGTGTATACTCTCAGTGCTGCCAATCTGCACGAAGGAACATTCACACCAAATACAAGTAGTTATTCTGATATTTATTCAACAAGCAACAGCAACGATGGCAGCGGGCAGATAAGAATATCTTCCCTCAATGAAGATGACAGAACCATATCCGGTTCTTTCAACTTCAGGGCATATAAAGATGGCGGCGGATCAAAAAACATCAGCAACGGGCAATTCACAAAAGTGCCGTATAAATACATCAACACCATTGACACGAGCAATATTGTTAATGTAATGACAGCCAGCATTGACGGTACAGATTTCGTTGCCAACTCCATTGTTACTTCTGACACCTCAAATCACATTCAGATCACAGGATCACACAATGAAAACTTTGAGAGTATAAATCTGATCATTCCTGACAGCATAAGCGAAGGAAGCCATAGTATTGACCCCAACAATGGTCCCGTCATGGCTTATTACAAGGAAAGTCTGACATCATATCCTGCTGTTGCCGGTTCAACAACCATTTCCGAACATGATGTTCAAAACAGAATAATCAAAGGCTCTTTCTTTTTTAATGTAGAAGACAATAGTGATCAAACCATTGAGATATCCAACGGATATTTTGAAACAGAATATTAAACGATTGTTTACCAAAGTTCTAAAAAAGCCATCTGATGATGGCTTTTTTTTATCATACCCCCTTGCTTGTTTCGAATTGTTCATCAAATGTTGAGAATCCGGCAAGCTTCCGGATAAATTAATCGGGATATTCTGTTAAATTTGCAAAAATTGAAATATAATATTCAAAACAATGACAAACAGCAAAAGATTGGAAAAAATCGCCTCACAGGTCAGGCGTGATATTGTCAGAATGGTACATGCACAGTCATCAGGGCATCCTGGTGGCAGCCTTGGCTGTACTGAGTATATGGTTGCTCTGTATTTTGAAATACTAAAGCATAATCCCGATAAATTCAGCGTAGAAGAAAAAGAGGAAGATCTGTTTTTCCTCTCAAACGGGCATATTTCCCCCCTGTGGTATTCTGTTTTGGCACGCAGTGGTTACTTCAACCCAAAGGAATTGTCAACTTTCAGGCAAATCAACTCCCGTCTTCAGGGACATCCAACTACCCACGAGGGGCTTCCCGGTGTTCGCATTGCTTCAGGTTCACTGGGACAAGGTCTCTCGGCGGCTGCAGGTGCTGCACTGGCAAAAAAAATCAACAACAATGATTCACTTGTGTATTCCCTCCACGGAGATGGTGAAATACAGGAAGGGCAAATATGGGAAGCTGCCATGTTTTGCGCTGGCAAAAAAATTGACAACTTAATTTCAACCATTGACTATAATGGCAAGCAAATTGATGGTCCTGTTGATGAGGTGATGCCTCTTGGTAATCTCAAAGCCAAATGGGAAAGCTTTGGATGGGACGTTCTCACCTGTGATAATGGCAATGACATGACATCAGTAATCAACATACTCAGAGAAGCCCAAAGCCATACCGGCAAAGGCAAGCCGGTCATGATTTTAATGAAAACCGAGATGGGGTTTGGAGTTGATTATATGATGGGCACCCACGCCTGGCACGGAAAAGCTCCTGACGATGAACAACTTGAGCAGGCACTTAACCAACTTGAAGAAACCATCGGCGATTATTAATGATCCGGCATTTCAACATAGCAATTATTTTTGTACTGCTTTTGTCCTTATCAGCAAATGCTCAGCATAAGATCATAACCGACAGCATCAATATGGATACAACAAGGGTCAGGGATCAAAAAAAGCCTATGACCCGCATTCTGTTTATTTTTGATTCTTCACAAAGCATGCTTGGCAGATGGGATGGACGCAGGAAAATTGATGTTGCCAGAAACCTGCTTTCAGAAATGCTTGATTCACTCAACACCATTGACAATCTGGAAATCGGGCTACGTGTATACGGCCATCAAAAACCGGTACCTCCCCAGGATTGCAGTGATACCAAACTGGAAGTGCCTTTTGAAGAAGACAATATCGGAGAAATTAATTTTGTCTTAGAAGAATTGGTAGCCAAAGGTACAACCCCCATTGCCCGTTCTCTGGAAGAAGGTGCTTACGATTTCCCTGATGACGAATTCAGCAGAAACATCATTGTGCTTATTACCGATGGTGTAGAAGCCTGTGATGGAGACCCCTGTGCCGTTTCCCTTGCTTTGCAACAGAAAGGCGTAATTTTAAAACCCTTTATTATAGGCCTTGGACTGGATGTTGACCTGAAAGATGTATTTGATTGTGTAGGATTTTATTTTGATGCATCAAATTCAAAACAATTTCGCCACGCACTTCACGCTGTAGTAGATCAGGTAATGAATTTCACAAGTGCCCAGGTAAATTTACTGGATTCCGACGGCAATCCCACAGAGACAAATGTTACCATGAGCTTCCACGATGAGCTTTCAGGTAAAATACGATACAATTATATTCACACCATCAATGAAAAGGGAAATCCGGACACCGTACTGCTGGATATCATGACAAAATATGACCTGCAGGTACATACCATTCCTGAAGTCTGGAAAGACAGCATTGTTCTTAAGCCCGGCATTCATAACATCATTGAGGTTCCGGCACCTCAGGGCTTTCTTGAAACAACTGTGGCAGGCGGCAATCCCGTCGACAATGGCATTTCATGCATCGTAAGAAAAGGAGGCAACATGGAAACCCTGCACCTTCAGGATGCCAACAGCACACAAAAATACATTACCGGCAGCTATGATCTGGAGTTTTTAAGCCTTCCACGAATCAAAATAGAGAATGTAGTCATAGAACAAAGCGAAGTAAGCCAGATTGTAATCCCTGAACCCGGCACCCTCAGGATAGATTTCGAAAATCATCCGATAGGATCAATTATACATGAAGAGGGCGACTTTCAGGAAAAGATTTATACGCTGAACCCCTACGAAAAGAATCTTGAACTACGGCTTCAGCCAGGCACTTACCGTCTTGTTTACAGATATGCAAAAGACAAGAAAACCCGCAACAGCGTGGAAAAACAATTTAAAATAAGATCAGGAAAAACCTTAATTGTAAAAACAGATTGACATGAAATCATTTAAAATACAAAATGAAAAAGATACACGCTCTGGCTTTGGAGCAGGGCTTGCCGAACTGGGAGCCAAAAACAAAGATGTTGTAGCCCTCTGTGCCGATCTCACCGGCTCACTGAAAATGAATGAATTTGCCGAAAAGTATCCGGACAGATTCTTCCAGACAGGCATCGCTGAAGCAAACATGATGGGTGTAGCTGCCGGTCTCACTACAGGTGGTAAAATACCATTTGCCGGCACTTTTGCCAATTTTGCGACAGGCCGGGTATATGACCAGGTCCGTCAAAGCATCGCCTATTCCGGTAAAAATGTAAAAATCTGTGCCTCCCACGCAGGCATTACTCTTGGTGAAGATGGTGCAACCCATCAGATCATGGAAGACATCGGCCTGATGAGAATGCTGCCCGGTATGATGGTAATCAATCCATGCGATTACAATCAGACAAAAGCAGCAACCCTTGCCATTGCCGAGCACAAGGGACCTGTTTATCTGAGATTTGGCCGCCCCAAAGTACCCAACTTCACACCTGAAAATCAAACTTTCATACCCGGAGAAGCAATTCAGCTCAACGAAGGCACAGACCTGACAATTATTGCCACAGGCCACATGGTCTGGAAAGCCATAGAGGCAGGAAAGATTCTTGAAGAGAAAGGTATTTCTGTGGATTTATTGAATATCCATACAATTAAACCTTTAGACAAAGAAGCCATCTTACAATCTGTTAGCAAAACCGGCGCTGTGGTAACTGCAGAAGAACATTTGATGAATGGCGGCCTGGGTGATGCTGTAGCACAAGTACTTGGCCACTATCTCCCCTGCCCTGTTGAAATGGTAGCTGTAGATGATAAGTTTGGTGAAAGTGGAAAACCAGAGGATTTGATGAAAAAATACGGACTGGATACATCAGACATTGTCGAAGCTGCAGAAAGAGCCATGGCGCGCAAATAAGGTTGAATGACGGATACACTTTCCGATAAGGAAATCATAAAAATGTTCAGGGAAGATAACCCTGATTACGCTTTCCATTTTCTGGTACAGAAATATCAGGAAAGACTTTACTTTGTCATACGCAAAATCCTGATTGTGCATGAAGACACTGATGATATCCTGCAGGAAAGCTTTATCAAAATTTATCAGAACCTGGGGGAATTCAGAGGCGATTCAAAATTGTTCTCCTGGATGTACCGGATTGCTGTCAATGAAGCGCTGAATTATCTGAGAAAACAAAAACGTAAGCATGTATTTTCTCCCGTATCCTATGAGGATAAGCTATCACAAAATCTGAGTGCAGATGCATATTTTGATGGTGATGAAGCCGAGGCCAGACTGCAGAAAGCCATTCTTAGTCTGCCACATAAACAAAGACTTGTTTTCAACATGAAATACTATGACAACCTAAAATATGACGATATGTCGGAAATATTAAAAACGAGCAAAGGCGCTTTGAAAGCCTCATATCACCATGCAGTAAACAAAATCGAAAAATACCTTAATGATGATTAAACCAATGCCCTGATTTTGCATCTAATTTGTAACAAGACCAACAAATGAAAAAGATTGATGACATACCAAAAAAGAATAGCTTCAAGGCTCCGGATGACTATTTCGACAGCTTTGAAAGCAGGTTGCAGCAACGGCTTGAAACAAGAAAGCAGAAGCAGAATCTGCCCGTATGGCAAGCAGTAAAACCCTATTTTTACATGCTGGCATTTTTTGCAGGTATGGCTTTTCTACTCAAAGTCGGGATAAACCACTTTTCAGAAGATTTTCAAAATCAGTTTCCAAATACAGAGATTGCTGAAAATCAAAGTCTGTATTATGAATATGAATTTATCAGTGAGGAAATGATCTATGACGAATTAATCAGTGATCCTGCCAGTGACGTTACAGAGAATGAACTGGACGAGGAAGCTATGGTCACCTACCTTGCAGATTATGAAATAGAATATTTACTTTACGAATAAAAAAACAACTATGAATAAGATTTTGATAATTATCCTTGTGTTTTTGCTCCCTATGGTGGCCTTTTCTCAGAAAAGAAGTCACCATGAAGCCATGCAGGCAGAAAAGGTCTCATACCTCACCCAACAGCTTGATCTGAGTGTGATTGAAGCACAAAAATTCTGGCCGGTTTACAATGCATTCCAGGATGAACTTAAAGAGATTGCTTTGGAGCGCAGACAACTGGCAGAAAAAACCTGCATCAGACATGAGAATGATTTGAGCAAAAAACAAATTGAAGAGAATATCGATCGCATGATTGAACTGAAAACGCTCAAGGCTGAAACCGAGGCAAAATACCACGAAAAATTCAAGCAGGTATTGCCTATAGAAAAAGTTGCCAGCCTCTATCATTACGAAAAAGAATTCAGAATACACCTGTTGGAAAAATACCGCAAACACGGCCGTGGTGGCATGCATGGCGGTTCGGGTGAAAGAACACCTGCTCACATGGATTGTTTAGCAGATTAAGAGTTTTGCAATTAATAAGAAATGCTATCAGGATAAAGTGCCTGCAGTTTTTTTATTCTTCGGTGTCCCGGAAGGAAACATAATGTCTCCAGCGCTCTATCACTTTTTGCATATTTTCAGATAATTCCGAATCAAAAGACATCCAGTCTCCACTTACGGGATGCTTAAAGCCTAATGTTTTAGCATGCAATGCCTGATGTGGCAGCAGCCGGAAACAATTGTTTACAAATTGCTTGTACTTTGTAAAAACCGTTCCCCTCAACACCTTATCACCACCATATTCAAAATCACCAAAAAGGGGATGCTTTATATGCTGAAAGTGCGCCCGTATTTGATGTGTACGCCCGGTTTCAAGCTTACATTCAACCAGGCTGACATATCCAAATTCTTCGAGGAGCCGGTAGTGGGTCACGGCAGGTTTTCCGTGCTCTCCTTCGGGAAAAACGCTCATCACCTTGCGGTTTTTCAGGCTGCGGCCGATATGTCCTTCAATGCTTCCTTCCACAGGCTTTGGTAAGCCCCAGACCAGCGCATGATAGAGGCGTTCTGATGTTTTATCGGCAAACTGTTTAGCCAGAAAATTCAGTGCATGTTCGTTTTTTGCCACTACGAGCAGGCCTGAGGTATTTTTATCAATGCGATGCACAAGGCCCGGCCGGGCATTATCATCCTGGAAAAGCGGAAGGTTTCTGAAGCGATACATCAGGGCGTTCAGCAATGTTCCGGTGTAATTTCCATAACCGGGATGCACAACCATGCCGGCAGGTTTGTTTACCACAATCAGGTCATCATCTTCATAGACAACATCCAGGGGGATATCTTCGGGAATCAATTCGATTTCACGGCGCGGATAATCCATACGGATACTAACACGATCACCGGGCTTTACCTTATAATTAGGTTTGCGCGGCTCATCATTGACAAAAATATTGCCTGCTTCAGATGCTGACTGAATTTTGCTGCGTGAGGTATTTTCCATTTTATCAACGAGGAACTTATCCAGCCGGATAATTCCCTGACCCGGATCAGCCGTAAAATGGTAATGTTCATACAATTCTTCCTCTTCCGGATTCTGACCGGCCAGATCATTGTTCTCTGTCATAGGTAAATTCTCTGCTATCAGTTAATCATCAGCTTTTTGCGGCTTAGTATCCCGTCATTGTTTTCAAAAACCACAATATACATGCCCCGTGGCAATGCACTCAGGTCAATTCTTTGTGAAAACAAGCCCTGTTTCACCACCCTTCCTTCTGCTGATATTATTTGAAACCTCTCAATATTCATATCACCACTGACATTGACATAATTCCGCGCAGGATTGGGGTAAAGCCTTATTTCTTTGCCGGATAGGGGTAGTTTTTCGGGAACGGAAACAAATTCGTTTTCAGAGAAAACAGGCCGCATCATCAGTGCCCCTTCGAAACTTGATTCCTGCCATTGTCCAAACATGTTGATATGAATATTTTCACTGGCATCACGACTTTTATCAAAACCAACATTGAGCATATCATCTGTGGTTTTGACCCAGCCGATATGAAAAGTATCTGCAATATAGACCGGTGTATCCAGGGCATAATACCTGTACTGATATAAACTATCTTTAAATTCCGGTTTCACACCGATCTGATACCTCAGTGTATCTCCGGGCAAGCCATTATCATCTTCCCAAACGGTAAGGTAAAAATAGTTTTCATTGGCATAATTAAGTACATGGTTAAAATAAATATAAACGCCTCTCAGCGTATCGGCAGTGACCGTGGAAAACCGGTATGCCAGTGCAGCTGAGGCAGTTCCTACACCACCTATCCCATAACCGGCCTCAGGCACGCCATCATCATAAGCATAATAGTTCTCAAATTTTTGCTCAAAATAGGTTGTATCATTCCAGCGGAACATTTCTCTGTCAGAGACTGTATCAGTTTTCAGCACACCTTTCATCATAAATCTGGCGGAATCCGGCAAATCCGAATCGAATGTAAAATCATCGAGAGGCCTGGTATATTCGATAATTTCCTGAGCAAAGATATTTTCATTGTCATTGATGATGGAATAGTCACTCCCGTTTCCCCAGAGATCAGTAATATGCACTTGTCTGTCAACCTGCACATCAGTTTCTCCGTTGTTTCTATAACGGAATGTAACAGAATCCCGCATAAAGTCATCAGGTGTGGTAAGAAAATGTTTCCAGGGCATAGCGGCATAATCCCTAAGCAAAGGTGAGAAGTTATCCATAAAGGCCACATCTTCTATCAATGTATCCACTGATGATCTTGCTGTATCAAGATAAACATAATCAAGATTCCACACGTCATTGTTTGAGTTAAAAGATGGTTCCGGGGAATTGGCTACTGTGGATGCGTAGTTTTTAAATCTGAAACGAAATCCCTTTTTTAAAAAGTGTGCATCTGTAATGGGGATAATCACAGCATTAAAAACAGAATCAATTTGTCCTCCCGCTGAATTCCAGACAGCAATCCAGGTGGTATCAGGAGATGTCATTTCCAGCACGAGGGAATCCTGCTCTTCCGGCATTTTGGAATGGCCTCCGGCCTGATAAACAAAACTCAGGAACACTGAATCCTCTGGTGCGTACTCAAGATTTATTGGCTTTGAAGTCAGGTAATCAGACACTTCTCCGCCACTGGATAGCGGCCTTATTTCTCCCAATGAATCCGCCTGGTCAAAACTGGCCACACCGTATGACCATGGATTTTTTCCCCATTGGTTGTTGATATACACATCATATCCCGTCCATCGGTTCTGGTCAGGATAAACAGAGATAAGCGCAAAGTCATCAAAGAATGGTAGCTCCAGGGTATCAGAGGTTTCAGCAGATGCTTTGGGTAATAAATCGGGTCTGAGTTCAAGTGTTTTCCTGAGCTGGGGATTGCCATCAAGTCCGATGAGTTGCTCCTGGGCCTGGGAAAACCCAGCAGCCAGAGTGAGGATCAACAAGATATTAATTAATTTCTTCATCATTTTCTTCTCTGTTCTCAAAATGAGATTTCAGGGAATCCAGTCGTATCGAATCCATCAGTACAGAATCAGGAACAAATTCCGGTATTTTTGTACTGTCCGTGGATAACCACAGATCGACTGAAGTTCCCATATTGACATTATTTATTGAATCAAACGCAGGATATTGCTTATATATTTTGGCTTTAAGTGAATCTTTTTCGTTTTCTACAGTTTCATCGTACATCACGGCCCCAACATTCAGGTACTTATCATTCAGGATATTGGTAGCTGCGTCAAGTGCCACACCTTCCACATTGGGCACATAGGTTTTCTCGTCACTTAGCCCCTGTCCGAGAACAAGATCAACAGTATCTTCTTTGAAAATCTCTTCTCCGGCTTTCACGATGTCACCTCTGACTTTCATTCTCAGCACCACATTTTTACCAATATCGGGGATATACTCTAGTTTACCGATAGTAAAGCCGTAAGCCTCCAGTGTGGACCTGGCCTGCCTCAGTGAGATGTTCAAAATATCGGGCAGCACAACCATTTCCGGCATTTCGGCATTTTTCACAAGATATATCGTGCGCCCCTCCTTTACTTTGGTCCCGGGTCTGGGATACTGCTTGGCGATGGCCCCCAGAGGCACATCATCAGCAAAAGTTGAATCGGTAATCTCAAATTCCATTTTATGCTGATTACAGATATCCTGTACTTCAGCTTTTTTCAGTCCAATCAGGTCGGGTACTGTATGTGATTCACCATGATCTGTATAAATCCGTAAAAACTGTAATGCTCCAAACACCAAAACAATCACAATTACAATTGCAAGTAGCAGGTTTACAAGAAACAGGCGGCTGATTAAGAACCTAAAAAACTTTTTCATTCGGTCATGTTTTTGCTAATGTGTAAAATTATTAAAATCCCTGCATTATACAAGGTTTAGATTTGGATAATTTATTTCGGACTGACTACAATATTTTCAGGAGCCAAAAGAGCATCAGCTTTCTTTCTCCTTGTGATTTTGAATTGTCAGGAAAAATCACTATTTTTGATAAAAATGCAAAATTATGGATAAGAAAAAAGTTGCTATCATCCTTGCCGGAAGCGGTGTATATGACGGATCAGAAATACATGAGACCAGCCTGGCCATGTATGCGCTGGCAAAAAATGAAATCTCCTATCAATGTTTTGCACCGGACATCCCACAGGCACATGTAATCAATCACCTCAATGGTGAAATAATGGAAGGGAATCGAAATGTTCTTATTGAATCTGCCCGGATTGCACGTGGAAAAATCTATGAACTGAGTGATCTCTGGGAAACGGAATATGATGCCATTTTGATTCCCGGTGGTTTTGGTGCTGCAAAAAATCTTTGTAATTATGCCTTTAAACAGGATCAGATGAGTGTTCATATTGCAGTGGAACGCGTCATCAAGATTTTCCATGCTGCCGGAAAACCCATCGGTGCCATGTGCATTGCACCAATTATCATTGCAAAAGTACTGGGAGCAAAAGTCACCATAGGGCAAGATCCGGAAACAGCAAAATCAGTTGAAAGCCTGGGCGGAAAGCATGAAAACAAAAAAGCTACCGACATCACAATTGATGAGCAAAACAAGGTAGTTACTACCCCGGGCTATATGCTGGCTACAAATCCCTATGAAATCGGAGAAGGTGCCGAAGCTATGGTGGAAGCTATGAAAGGCATGATGTAATC
>JBKGYK010000030.1:0-34377 GCA_046546095.1 Bacteroidales bacterium | reverse complement strand
TGCAATGGATATTATCCTGCTAATCGGTGTGGCTTTTGCCTGCTTCCTTGCGCTCCTGTTGATGGTGCGGAAGGAAAAACATCTGTCTGATAAAATTCTGGCCGCCTTTTTTGTGATCATCGGGCTGACAATCCTCCTTGCCTGGTTTGATTTTTATAACCGTCAAAACAATTATCCGCTGCCCGCCTTGCTGGGCCTGTCTACTCCGCTTATTCTGCTGCACGGTCCCTGTTTGTGGTTCTATATCAAATCGCTGACAACGAAAAAGATGAGTTTCCGGCCATGGTGGTTGTTTCATTTTGTTCCTTTTGTACTGGTTGTGGCCATGATGACAATCGGATATTTCAGTTTGCCTGTTGATGACAAAATTGCCATGGAGCAGCAAAATCTCATTTCCAAAGATCCGGTGTTTTATGTAGTGGTGGGAATGATCGCCCTGGTAAGTCAGGCTTATTACATCTGGGGGCTTGTACTTATCCGCAACTACAAGAAAAAACTGAAATCATATTTTTCGGATATTCAGAAACTCAGGCTTAGCTGGCTGCGGATTTTGTTGATTTATGCAATTGTATTTTATGCCGTCATCTCTCTGATATACATCGCTGATGCAATTTTCCATTTGTTTGATTACCATAATCTGCAGCTTATGGGTTTTTCAGTGGCTGCCTTGTTCAACATCCTCATAGGTTTTCAGGGCATCAGACATGGAGATATCTTTGCCGAAACATCTGTCAGGAATAATTTGGAGCAAAATAAGCCGACACCTTCACCAAAAGATAAGCCAGAGTCTCAGGAAGAACGATTTGTACAGCAATTGCTGGAATATATGCAGAAAGAAAAGCCATGGCTTGAACCTGATCTTACCATTGCCTCACTTAGCAGACAACTTGGCGTAAATTCAGATTATCTCAGCCGGATCATCAATTCAAAACTGAACAGGAATTTCTTTGATTTCGTGAATTATTACCGGATAGAGGCTTTCAAATCTGCCTGCCGGGATAAGGAAAACAACAATTATACCATCATGGGTATGGCTTACGATGCCGGATTTAATTCAAAAGCAACCTTTAACCGTGTATTTAAAAATGCAACCGGTCACACCCCCGGTGAGTATTATCGGGAAGTAAAATCTGATCAATAATGCTTGTTCTATCCTCTTTTTGGATCAGGTCTGTTTGCCGGGAGTCTTTTCAGACACGGAAAAAAGCAGCCTGGCTGTCCATAATGAATGAGAAGCATCGGCAAGTATATTTGTCAGCCGGGAATATCATGCAATTTTACCTGATAGAAAACCGCTATGCTTTAAGTGTCTGTTTATTAGTGTGATGGAAAATCACCAGATCAGTGTTGTCATAAGGGAATGAACATGAAAAAGACAGGTTGATTGCCTGATATTGATGCAGATTGTATCAGTTTCGATTTTACAATGAACAAAAAGGGTGGTTGAGTTTGTATATAAAGTGTCAGATTTGATGACAAAGATAAAAATTGTAAAATGGCACAGGAATATATTAATCAGAAATCTCCCTATCACGGCTACTCAGCTGACGAGGCAATGCAGCGTCTGAAAACGGATAAAGATGGGCTGGATGAGCAGGAAGCAGAAAAAAGGGAAGAGAAGTACGGGCCCAATAAATTGCCCGAGAAAAATCAAACCAGCATTTTGCAACTGATTATTAAGCAGTTCAAGGATTTTTTAATCTTAATACTTGCGATTGCTGCCATCATATCCTGGTTGTCAGGCAGCATGGTGGATGTGTATGTCATCATTGGGGTGATTTTGGTTAATGCCACAATTGGATTTTTGCAGGAGTACAGAGCGGAAAAGGCTGTGGATGCCCTGAAAAAAATGATTAAACTTGAGGCCGTGGCGCTGCGTTCAGGTGAGCCACAAACCATCCTGGCCGCCCGTCTTGTGCCCGGTGATGTCATTGAACTGAATGAGGGTGATTCTGTACCGGCGGATGCCCGGATTATTGAGCAAAAAAACCTTCAGGTGGAAGAGTCTTCCCTTACCGGAGAATCTGTTCCTGTTAGTAAAACAAGTGACAGCCTGGAAAAAGAAACATCGCTGCCGGACAGGAAAAACATGGTATTCAAAGGCACACATGTATCCCGGGGAGGTTGTAAAGCTGTGGTTACAGCCATTGGAGAAAATACTGAGCTGGGCAAAATCGCAGAGTCACTGCAGGATGTTGAGCAAGAACGCAGCGAATACCGAAAAAAAACTGCCCGGTTGGCAAAAATAATGGCAGGAATTGCCATTTCAACCGCCAGTATTGTTTTTGTTCTTGGGTATTTTGTGCGTGATTTTGATTTTAATGAGGTGCTGCTGGTCACCATTGCAACCCTGGTTTCTTCTGTACCCGAAGGCTTGCCCGCTGTATTGTCCATTGTCCTGGCCATCGGAGCCAACCGTATGGCTAAACAAAATGCCATCATCAGGGAGTTCACGGCCACTGAAACGGCAGGATCTATTAATATGATTATATCGGATAAGACTGGAACCATCACTACCAGTATTTTGACTGTGAGGAAAATAGTCCTGCCGGATGGTTTGGATTATGATGTCACAGGTGATGGATATGAACTGAAAGGAGCAATAAAAAAAGACAAAAAAAATGTCAAAATTCAGGATAACAAAATTCTGGGGAAAGCATTAAGTATTGCAGCACATTGTCATGATGCCAGCGTAGGGAAGCCCCGTAAAGCAGATGGGGGCGATTCGGAAGTTTCGGGTGACCCCACGGAAGTAGCCTTGCTTGTGCTTGCCAGAAAAGCCGGAATTACACAAACGGAAGCATTTGGAAATCTTAAAAAAACAGATGATCTGCCATTCAATTCTGAACAAAAATTTCGTGCCAGTTTGCTTGAAGATCAGGATGGCAATAAAGAAATGGTCTTTACAGGAGCACCGGAAAAGATACTGGAAATATCATCTGCTTACCTTGCCGGGGATCAGACCAAAAAAATGTCCGAAGAGAAATCCAAAGAAATCAGGGAAGATATCGCAGAGCTTAGCAGACAGGCCATGCGTGTCATTGCTGCTGCATATAAACCGGCAAAAGCAGATCAGAAAGAAGTGAATGTTGAGGATGCCACACAGTTAACTTTTGTCTCACTCTTTGGCATCACTGATCCGGAACGTCCCGAGGTTGAACAGGCAATTGAGGAATGCAGAGCTGCAGGTATCAGAGTGATCATGGCCACAGGCGATCATAAACAAACAGCAGTTGCCATTGCAAGAAAAGTCGGTATCATTCAAGCCGGAGATGAAGAAAAGTCAGATTGCCCCATTGCACTGGAGGAAAAAGAACTGGATGTGGATGATGAAACACTGAAAAAGTACCTGGATTGTACAAATGTCTTTGCCAGGGTAAGTCCGGAAACAAAGCTCAGGATCGGCAAAGCCCTGCAAAGCAAAAATTTCCTGATTGGTATGACTGGTGATGGTGTGAATGATGCGCCTGCACTCAAAGTGGCAGATGTGGGAATGGCCATGGGAAAAGGTGGCACCGATGTCGCCCGTGATGCCGCAGAAATTGTCCTGTCGGATGATAATTTTGCCAGCATTGTCAATGCTATCCGGGAAGGAAGGATTGTATTCAGAAATGTCCGCCAGGCCAGCTTTTTCCTTGTAACCACCAATTTTGCTTCAACCTTTACCTTGATTACTGCCCTTGCCATAGGCTTTAATTACCCGCTGATAGCAACACAAATCCTCTGGATCAACCTGGTAACAGATGGGGTTATGGATATCTCCCTGGCTGCAGAACCGGGGCATGGTTCAATGATGGACCGCAAACCCATGAAAAAAGGTGAACCCATTCTTAATAAGGAAATTATCCCGTACCTGCTTATTATCGTACCGGTAATGGTGACTTTGGCAATGTTTGTGTACAATTATTATATCGGAGATGGAATTGAAAAAGCCCGAACCGGTGTATTTCTTGTGGTTGCCATGACTCAGGTGTTCAATGCTTTCAATATGAGGTCTCTGCGTCATTCAGCCTTTAGCATTGGATTCTTTAAAAACAGGTGGCTGATCGCTGCTTTTGGGGCTTCTGTACTATTACAGTTTGCTGCCATTAAACTGCCCTTTATGCAGCACATATTCCATTTCAAAGACATCCCCTGGAATGAGATGCTTATCATTACCGCCTTGTCTTCATTGGTATTTGGATTTGGTGAATTGTACAAATACCTCAGAAAAACATTTGCCGGCTGACAATAACCAGATATCTCAGATACTTTGAATGATTGTGCAATTATCTCGCATCCTCTGTTAAAATACTGTTAAGCACATGCATGAATCCGGATGAATTTGTTATTTTTGATAATCTAAATGATAGCTATATGAAAAAAATTGTATTCCCCTTATTCGTTTTGCTGGGCATGGCAGCCTGTAACAACGATGATGATCAAAAGAAAGACTGGGAATATCCTGAGACCAGAAAGCAGGATGTTTCTGATGATTATTTTGGTACAACCGTTACCGATCCATACCGGTGGCTGGAAAATGATACTTCCGCAGAAACAGAAGCATGGGTAAAAGCACAAAACAAAGTCACTTTTAGCTATCTCAATGATATTGCCTTCAGAGATGATATCAGGGACAGACTCAAAGAAATATGGGATTACCCCAAAATATCGGCTCCTTATCACAAAGGAGACTATTACTTTTTTTATAAAAATGACGGACTTCAGAATCAATCAGTTTTGTACTATAAAGAAGACTTAGATGATGAAGCCCGTGAATTGCTGGATCCGAACAAATTATCCGATGACGGAACAGTTGCTCTTGCAGGTACTTCCGTTTCAGATGACGGCAAATACCTGGCTTACGGGATTTCCCGCAGTGGCAGCGACTGGAAAGAATACTATGTAAAAGAAATTGAAACCGGCGATGACCTTGAAGATGAACTCCACTGGATTAAGTTCTCAGGAGTTTCATGGTATGGTGACGGATTCTTTTACAGCAGATATCCGGAGCCCCGGAAAGGCGAGGAACTCTCCGGCATGAATGAAAACAATAAGGTGTATTATCACAAAATCGGTGATGAACAGGCAGAGGATAGACTGGTATATGAAGATAAGGACAATCCCGAATGGAGCTATAGTACCGGTACAACCGATGACAATAAATACCTGAGCATCTCTGTGACAAAATCCACTTCAGGAAACGCACTTTACATTAAAGACCTTGATAGCGGGCAGGATGATGTTACAAAAATCGTAACGGATTTTGATAACGATTACTGGGTGATTGACCATATTGACAGTAAACTTTATGTGATGACCAATGATGATGCACCCAAATATCGTTTGATTGCCATCGATCCTGAAAATCCTGAACGGGAAAACTGGGAAACAGTCATTGAAGAAAAAGATTATGTGCTGAGGTCTGTTTCACCCATCGGAGGAAAAATTATTGCCCGTTATATGAAAGATGCTCATTCTGTTGTTCAGGTATTTGATATGAAAGGTGAATACCTCTATGATGTGGATATCCCGGTGCTTGGAACTGTTGGCGGCTTTGGCGGTGAAAAAGATGATGAGTTTACATTTTATACCGTAACATCCTTCACAACACCATCTACCGTATATAAATACAATATCGGAGATAATACATCTGAATTGTATCAGGAGTCCAGCATTGATTTTGATCCCTCTGCATATGAAACCAAACAGGTTTTTTATGAAAGCAAAGACGGTACCGAAATCCCCATGTTTATTGTGCATAAAAAAGGCATTGAACTTGACGGCAGCAATCCTGCCATCCTTTACGGATATGGTGGCTTCAACATCAGTCTCACACCTTCCTTCTCCGTTACACGTCTTCTGTGGCTTGAGCAAGGCGGTGTATATGCTATGGCCAACCTGCGTGGCGGCGGTGAATATGGTGAAGACTGGCACAAGTCCGGAACCAAACTCAACAAGCAAAATGTGTTTGACGATTTCATTGCAGCTGCTGAGTACCTGATTGATGAAGATTACACAAATTCCGATAAACTTGGCATAATGGGCGGCTCCAATGGTGGTTTGCTGGTAGGCGCCGCGATAAATCAGCGCCCGGAACTTTTTGAAGTGGCTGTCCCTTCTGTCGGGGTGATGGACATGTTGCGCTATCATTTGTTTACCATCGGTAAATACTGGGCAAGCGATTACGGAACCAGCTCAGATAGTGAGGAAATGTTTTCATACCTCTACGGTTATTCTCCTTTGCACAATATATCTGAAGATAAGGATTATCCTGCTGTCCTGGTGAAAACAGCTGACCATGATGACAGGGTAGTGCCTGCGCATTCATTCAAATATATAGCTACCCTTCAGGAAAAATACAAAGGTGAAAATCCTGTCATGATTCGTATCGAAACCAAAGCCGGGCATGGAGCAGGAAAACCCACAGAAAAAATCATTGATGAATACGCGGATGTATATGCATTCATTTTTGATAATATGGATATCAAACCAACTTATGAATAAAACTGTTTTGTTTTAATAGTTCAGCCCTGGTAAACGCCGGGGCTGTTTTTTTATGCCTTCAAAAAAAAAGCCATCCGCTAAGCTGCAGATGGCTTTTGAATCTGAAAGAAATTGAAATACTCGAGCCCCAAAGAATAAGCGCATAGCCAGTTATGGATAAATTATCCGAAGCAAATCACAAAGGATAATGACGGATTGAATAAGCCAATTTCTGTGGCGTTAATTGTTTGTTGATAAAATCCCACAAAACAGCCTTTTTTTTAAGATGCTTTTGCCTATTTTCGGACTGTGGATTTTAATTTTCTTGTCATAGAAGGAAATATTGGTGCGGGGAAAACTTCTTTCGTGAATAAGTTTTGCGAAAGATTTAATTACCGGGCAGTGTATGAGGAGTTTGAGGATAACCCCTTCCTTCCGAAATTTTATGCTGAGCCTGAAAAGTATGCATTCACCGTGGAAATGTCTTTTTTGGCAGATCGTTTTCATCAGCTCAATAACGAGGTGCATCAGCGTGATATGTTCTCCAATGGGAAGGTGGCGGATTATTTTCTGATGAAATCATTGATATTTGCCCGATCCACACTCAGTAAGGCAGAATTTAATCTCTACCGGGATATCTTTAATATCATTTATCAGAGATTGACAAAACCGGATCTTTATGTCTATCTGCATAAATCGCCGGATCGCCTGCTTGAAAATATTCGGATGCGGGGAAGAGGATATGAAAAGTCCATCTCCCCTGATTACCTGAAAAGCATAGAAAACAGTTACTTTACGTTTTTTAGACAACATCCGGAAATACCCGTACTTATTCTGAATACAGAGAATCATGATTTTGTTGCACATGATGAAGATTTTGATGATTTGGTGAATCAGATAAAAAATATGCTGGAAAAATCAGCCAAATGAGTGAATTATTATCGTTCCGGCCTTTGTTTTATGGAAAAAAGTCTTAAATTTGTAAATTATAACTAAAAGAATCAAATCAAAAGTGTTAACCGCATAACAAAAATTGAATTATGAAAAAGCTTGTTTACTCATTATCACTTGTGGCAGTTATTGCACTCTTATCAGGATGTGCCAGCCTCAAAAAAATGAAAGAAAATGCCGAAGAAATAGACTACACAGTAGAACCTGAAGTGCCCGAAATGCACGCAGGTGAGGTAGCTGTAACAGTCTCAGGTAAAATTCCTGAAAAATATTTCAACAAAAAAGCTACCGCACTGGTAACCCCGGTATGGGTTTATGAAGGTGGCGAAACTCCCCTAAGCCCGGTGAAAATCGAAGGTGAAAAGGTAGAAGGTAACAATACCACAATCAACTTCAAGGAGGGCGGCAGTTTCTCATATTCCGATAAAGTGGATTACAAAAAGGAAATGCTAAGAAGCCGCCTGGAAGTAAGAATTACTGCCAATAAAGGCGATGATGCCGTAGATTTCGAGCCTTATGTGATTGCACAAGGTATCGTGGCTACACCGGATCTGGTAATGAACAACCCCAAAGTGGTTGCTGCTGAAGATGACTTCCAGAGAAATGTGCCCGTGCACGAAATGGCTGAATTTAATTTTGATAAAAACAGATCGAATCTGAAGTATTCCGAAAAAAGAAAAGACGAAATCGATGAACTGGAAGAATACATCGCAACTGTTAAAGAAGATGAAAGAAAGCGCTTTGACAATGTGAAACTACACGGATATGCTTCTCCTGAAGGTCCAACGGATTTCAATGATGAGCTCTCTGAAAAGCGTACACAGGTCGCCAAAAAATACATTGATGGCAAATTCAAAGACCTCGAAGACCTGAATGAAACAGAATTCTTTATCAAACATGCAACCAAAGAAGACTGGGAAGGTTTCAAAAAACTCGTACAGCAATCAGATCTGGAAGAAAAAGATATGATTCTCCGTGTCCTTGAAATGCATTCTGATCCTCAGCAGAGAGAAAAAGAATACAGGAACATGACCAAAGTATTTGAAACCCTGGAAGAAAAAATCCACCCCAAACTGCGTCGTACCGAAATGCAGGTGAATGTTACTCTCATTGGTCATTCCGATGAAGAAATCAAAGCCCTTGTGAACGATGATATTGACAGCCTGAAAAAAGAAGAGCTGCTATACTCTGCTACTCTTTTTGATGATGATGCTCAAAAACTTATCATTTATCAGGAATTTGCAACCCAGTACCCCGAAGACTGGAGAGGTCACAACAATGTAGGTGTTACTCAGTACAATATGGAAAACATGGAAGCTGCTGCTACAGCTTTTGAAAAAGCCAAAGCTGCGAAAGCCAATGCTACCATTCACAACAACCTCGGTGCAATTGCTCTGATCAATGGTGATGTGGAAAAAGCTGAACAGAATTTTACATCTGCTACCGGTGTTGATGCCGCTTCTTACAATATGGGTATTGTTGAAATCAAAAAAGGCGATTATCAGAAAGCCGTTTCTTTCTTCGGAGATGATTGCTCTTTCAATGCAGCACTGGCCAATCTCCTCAATGGCAACTATGACGAAACCGTTCGCCTCGCAGAATGCGGAGATAACAGTGATCATGCTATGAATTATTACATCAAGGCAGTTGCCGGAGCTCGCAAAGCTGATACAGAACTTATGTTCAATAACCTGCGTACAGCCTGCACAAAAGATGCTTCACTGAAAGAACATGCCGCTAAAGATGTTGAATTTATCAACTACTTTGAAGAGCAGACTTTCAAAAACATTGTGGAATAATTACAAAATTTATATCATACAGAAAACAGGCGCCCGGTTTCGGAGCGCCTGTTTTTCGTTTATGTATCCTCTTGTCAGGTATGTGTGTGCTTATTTCCAGGCATGCAGAAAGCAATAAGCAGTGCTGAATGGAAAGTTAACCATCCAAAATTTCAGGCAGTTTTTGATAATCGATTTGGCAGACTGTGCAAATAAGTTCAGCCTACTGTCTTTTGGGGGAAGTAAGATTTTTAAATGCTTCCCACATCACGATACCGCCACTGATACTTACGTTGAGAGAATGCTTGGTGCCCTGTTGTGGTATTTCAATGCAGGCGTCACAGATGTCAATAATTTCCTGTTGAACCCCTTTGACTTCATTGCCAAAAATCAGAACAAACTTTTTGTCACCGGAAAATTCTATCTCATCAGGATGCACGCTGTCGCTGGTAATTTCCACTGCATAAAGCCGGTATCCCTGAGCCTTGAGCTCAAGTGCTGCATCAAGACCGTCTTTGGAGTATGTCCAGGGTACAGTCTCGCTGGCTCCCAGTGCCGTTTTCCTGATATCCCGGTGTGGTGGTTTTCCCGTGATACCGCTAAGCAATAGTCCCTCAAAGGCAAAAGCATCAGCAGTACGAAAAAAAGAACCAACATTATGATGACTGCGAATGTTGTCAAGAAAAATTACAACAGGCAGCTTGTTCTTCATTTCAAATTCCGTTTTACTCAGACGAGGAATTTCTTCAGTTTTCAGTTTTCTCATGATACTCAGAAATTGAAATTGTCCAGAAACTGCAGAGCCATCCAGGCCATGCCGGCGCTTCCATATACCAGGGCATCCTCATCAATGTCAAATACCGGTGAGTGTACATTGTTGTGTCCGGCTTTTTCTCCGGCAATTCCCAGCCTGTAAAACACGGCAGGCATAATTTGCGAATAGTATGCAAAGTCTTCTCCAGTCATGCGTTTGTCAAGTTGCACGATATGAGATGAACCCAACAGCTCGCCGGCATAATCAATGGCCTCTCTGGTATAAGCATCATGATTTTTGAGTGAAGGATAGCCCTTAATTATTTTTAAATCAACTGTTGCTCCATACGCTTCTGCAATACGGTCCAGCCGGACTTTCATCTGTGATTTTGCATATTCCCGGAATTGCTCGTCCAGAGTTCTTAATGTGCCGGACATAGTAACTTCAGCAGGAATTATGTTGTTGCTGCCATTGGCATGAACCGCCCCAAAGCCCAGAATCACAGGAATGTGGCCTGCGTCTTTTTTAATGTTTTCTTTCAGGCTGAGTATAGCTTCTGCTGCTGCGCTAACTATATCCCTTGTCATGGAGGGTACGGCAATATGTCCGCCATTGCCTCTGAACCTAATGTATATTTCATCCGTGGAGGCCATATAGCTGTCTGCCCTGAATCCAAGTGTCCCAACAGCTTGTCCTGGCATCACATGTTGACCCAGAATTACACGGGGTTTGTGTTTGTCAAATATTCCGCTCTCAATCACTTTATTGGCACCACCGGGCAAAAGTTCTTCCCCGGGCTGAAAAATGGCCAGGACATTGCCTTTCATGCTGGTCTGCATTTGTCTTAGTATTTTGAGGGCACCCAACAGACAGGTCATGTGTACATCGTGACCACAGGCATGCATAATGCCCTTGTTTTTTGATGCATATGCAGCTCCGGTTTTTTCCTCAATGGGCAGGCCGTCCATATCAGCACGCAAGGCCAGACAGGCTCCTTGATTGTTTCCATCAAGATTTGCAGCCAGGCCTGTTCCTGCTATTTCTTCTGTCCCTGATATATCCATTTCCTTCAAAACTGAATGAAGGTATGCCTGCGTGTTGTATTCCTGAAAACTTAATTCAGGATACATGTGCAGGTGGTGTCTGTGTTCCAGCAGTGCGGGCTTGAGTTCCCGGGCAAGCATCAGTATATCTTTTGGGTTGCGCATCAGAAATCCAGATTTAATGATAAATACAACATCGGGGGCAGCAGTGTATTGTCTTCAATGCCGCGGGCATAATCGAGGCGGACAAAATAACCCAGCAGTCGTGTTCTCAAGCCGATACCGTAACCGGCTACCAGCGGGTAAGACTCATTATCAATGATTACAGTCACCGGCCCATTTTCGTAAATATCGTTTTCGTAGGCATTATCGCTGTGGTAGGGGTTGACTCCTGTCCATGCAGATCCGACATCGAAAAACCCAATGACCTGAAAACTGTTGAGGAAATCTGAATTGATTGGCCGGTTGACAAAATAGCTGATGATCGGCCAGCGTAACTCTGCATTGATCAGTCCAAAGCTGTTGCCGTTTCTGACATTTTGTGAGAATCCACGCATGTTGGTTGCTACAGCCTGATAAACATAGTTTACTTCCGGATCAATTCGGGTACTTTGGTCGAACATAGGTGTCCTGTTGCTGATGTTTATCCAGTTATCTATCCCGCCCAGGTAATATATCAACCTGGCTGAACCAAAGGAGCTGGAAGCAGCAAATCTTGTGGCCAGTATCATATTTCTGTGAATTGGCAGATAATATCGGAAATCCAGACCGGTAACGAACAGGTCTGTTTTTTTTTCATCTATTTGCTTATAAAATTCTCCAAACACCTTGAATCGTATCCCCTCATTAATGTTGATCATGATATTGCGGCTGTTGTCGAAAACATATTCTAGCTTTACACCGCCCCAATAGTCAAATTCATCCTCCCTAAGTAAATTCTGGAAATCTGTTGTCAGAAATGCCTGTCTGTCCTGCCTCAGACTTACCGTAGATTGCAAAGAGGATACCTGACTGAATGGAAAACGCAGTAAATACATTCCCTGGTGAAGAAAATTCTTGTGCAGAGCGTTTCCTGTCAGGTTGGTAATGCTCTGGCGATGAAAGATGTATTGCTTGTTCAGGCGTGATTCCAGATCTTCAAAACTCAGAAGGTATTCGTTGCTGTCAAAATTTCCTGAGAACCGAAAGCCTCCGGTTACCCGGTAATTTTCAAATAAATCCATGGCTTCGATGTTCAGCAGAATATTAAATCCCGGATTAAAATAAAATGCAGTGCCGGTAAATTTCTGATAACTCGCGTTCAGAAATCCAAAGTCCACCTGGTTGATTATTCTGGAAGTGTAAAAGCTTGTCAAATATTTGTTTACGGGCTTATCCTTAAGATCGCCATCTTCGTCGAAATCTTTTTCTGTTTCTACAGATTGTACAAGTTCCGGCTCAAATTCATATGCATTGATATTTATCAGACTGTCATTTTGGCTTTGCCTGATACTGTCGTCCTCCACTTCTTCTTCCGCTTCCTCTGTTTCTTCTGATGCTTCAAAATCACTCAGGTAGGATTTGCGAAAGACACTTGTATCAGGATTTGCTTCTTGTTCCGGGTCAAAATCTTCCGTATAAATGCCGTATGTCTTGTCACAATAATAGGTTTCTGAAATTTCCTCCGTATTTTCCGATAAATCATGTTCCAGAATATTGAACTGATAATTGGTTAACGGCTTTTCGCGCATAAAGTACCTGTAATGTGTCACGGTATCAATGTAGCTGATGGCAGAGTCATATTTTGCAGCATAGCGGTTATATATCCCAGTGGCATTGCTCAGGTACAGATAGTGATTGTCTGAAGTAAGGAAGGCCTCCCGCTCATCTGTCTTTGGGGTATTGGTAAGACGGGTCAGCGGAGCATCTTCCTTATTCAGATTATAGAGGAAAATGTCTCGGTTTTCCTGGGCAGGAATGGTGTAATCCTGGCTGTCTCCCACTGAGTCAACCGCACGTTTTGATAAAAACAATACAGCCTCCGAATTATTTGTGAATACAGGATGATAATCATCAGCAAGATCATTCGTCAGGTTCTGATAAGTATTGGCTGTAAGGTTGTAGATGAAGATGTCGCTCTGGCCATTGTTGTAGCCTGCAAATACAATCTTCAAGCCACTGTCAGAGTAATCAAAATCCCGGACCTTGTCAAAGCCCTGCAACTTGATGGTATTTGTTTCTTTTGTGTTGATATTGTAAGCCTTGTAATAAATTCCACCTTTTTCTTCCGTGATGTAGCCAAGCAATTTGCCCCCGGGGTGCCATTGCAGAACAGGATAAGTGTAGTCTGTTATCTGATCCAGTTTATGCCCCTGTTTCATGATTTTTTTGCTTTTCCCTGTTTCCAGATTTTTGATGAAAATTTTCATCTTGCCCATGATGTTGCTTGTGTAGGCAAGGTATTCTCCGTTGGGGCTGATCTTTGCCTGTTGGTATTTTCTGTCCTTTCTTGCCTTTAACTGTTGTTCGCCCTCAGGATTGTCCGCCGGGCCAAGTTGCTTGGAAAACAAATCATGATAGTAATTATTCCAGTTGAAAGACAGTGATTTTAAATCTGTACCCAAAACATACATAAACCCGCTCTCCAGATTCTTCGAAACACGGGTCAGATAAAGAATGGTGGGAATGATATCCTCGCCATAGGTGTTGGCAATATAGTACCAGATACTGTGTCCTGCATAAATCGCCTCTTCACCGGTCAGTCTGTTGATTTTTTCATACCGGCCACTCATAATACCGTCTTTCACGCGGTTTTCTGTTTCCTCATTCCATCCTTTGCTCATGTATGATTTGAGACCTTTATAATACCAGTCAGGAAAACTCATCAGTGTATTGTTGGCCATCTTATTCTTCCAGTCGGAACCAAAAACGATTTCATTTATAATGATGTGGGTTACTGATGATCTGATTTGCTGCCTGAGCTTTTCCTTGTCTCCTTCAACCCATAAGAAAACTACGTTGTCAACGATTTGTGTGGCACCGCCAATGTTATATTGATTGTTCAGTGTTTTCAGGCCGATGTTGCTTTGCCTGAAATCAGACAGGTTTTGATATACCACAAAAATCAACCGCTGGCTTATGGTATGATCCAGACGATCACTCATGTTTTCGATCTCTTCATATGCTATTTCTGAAGTAAGTTCTCCAAGCTCTTTGCCACCGGTATAGAAATAGGTATCAAATTTTTTATATCTCATGAAAAACCAGTCGAAATCCTCAAATTGTACCCGGTTTTTCCCAAAACTCATCTGATGTCCGTTGTAGAATTGCCCTGTCGCCGGAAGTGTCAGAAGCATTCCGGCAAGTATCAAAAGATATAACAGACTTCTCTTCATGCAATAGTAATGATGATTTGTCCTCAATTATTGTCTCTCAAAAGTAATATTTTGTTTCCATATAACAGTGATTTGCCTCATTGTTTTTGACCGTAAACAGTTCTGGTGCCATTTATGCTGAGATGAGTACATTTGTTTTTTTCATCAACCAAAAAAACATCCCTGCTCTCTGACAGGGATGCTTTCAAGGTTTGGGGAGTAATGACCCTCTGTTTTGCCTTTATTCAATGACAAATCTCTTTGTACTCAGCTTGTTTTGTGATTTTACAGAAAGAATGTAATAACCTGATTTCAGATCACTGATATCAAGTTTCATATTCTTTGTGTTTCCTGACAATTTCCTGCGGAGTACCGGTCTTCCGCAAATATCGCTGATGCTGATGTTCTCAAAATCATCAGATGCCTGAATGTGCAGTGTGCTTTTTGCGGGATTGGGATAAACAGATAACTCAAATACTGATTTTTGCTCCTTGCTAAGGGCTAAGCTGTCGGCTGCCGGATAATTTGATGGGATTCTATCGTGTAGATACCAGTTTATGATTGTGTCCAGTGCCGGCTGGAATCCCGGGATGTTCCCTGATTCTTTTGAAGATGACATGAGAGTTGCAGGAATGTGGGCATAAACAAGTTCAATACTTTTATGGTCTCCGGGTTCAAGCGTATAGGGCCCTGCCACCAGTAAGCCCCGCCTGTCATCAGGTACATTGTCTTCGCTAACTTCAGACCAGGCTTCCATTTGATTCCCATCGGTGCCGATACCGGTCGGATCACTTGCACCAGGGAAAACATAATCTGAAGGAACATCAGAGGTTGCTGTATCGTTGAAATGCCCTGTACCACCGTAATAAATGCCGGAACCGTCTTTCCATTTGCCTTGCAGGTAAGAATAGTATTCGCTTGCAGCCGATGGATCCGTTGTTGCCGGATTACTTCCGGTAGTGTTATTGAAATAAAAGGCGGCGGATAATGGGTTTGTAACTGTAAATCCTTCTGGTTCTGTTGGTGTTAGTGTGCTGAGTACCGTAACTGTCTGTACAGGGAGCTCGCTGCCAAAGCCATTTGTGCTGTCTGTGCCTTCATCAAAGTTATCCCCGTTGTAAAAATACAAACTTTGTTGATAAACACTTGTACCAATGTAATCATCCCATGCGTAACCGATATCTCCATCCAGGAAAATTCCAATGTAAACATCATTGTAGCTTGTATCTGAACGGTTGGTAATGCAAACTTCCTGAAATGTCTGGTAATTTATCAGGTCATCCCAGGGATTTGAAGGATTATCATACCTGAATCCGTAATGGATATCTTCAATTTCAATGCCCAAAGGAATGCCACCCGTTTCACTGGTGGAATCCGTTTTGTGATCGTTGTAAATCCGGTATAACATTTGATCTCCGAGAATATCCGGATATTCATCATTTGTTTCCGGTTCGTAAATTCCGTTATTGTTTATATCAACAAAGGGAGCAAGTTCCTGACTGTAATTTGCCGGTCCATGTGCCGGCCATGTCAGTATATTGTTTTCAATCTCGTTGGTGTCAACACCATTTACAAGGTAAGTGAGCAAATCCGCTCTGTCAATTTTCCATACCTTATCAAATTCGGACATAACATCAGGACTGCTGCTTCCTGCTGCCATGCCATCAGTTTGAAGCGGTCCGGGATAGTAATCTTTTCCAATCTGATTAAATCGCTCACCCGATACATGCATGGTTTCGTTTTCGTCAATGCCACCTACCCATATGCTGCCTGCAAAAATTGAATTTGTGTGGTTTGCATTGGATATAAGATATCCTGCCCGTCTTCCGATGCTGTCTTCCTGCATGAAAAATGTTCCTGCCGACGGAACAATGGCCCTGATATGATTGACATCAAGCCACTGATGGTTGATATAGGGGTAGGCTTCTCCGCTTTTGGGTTGTTGTTTTGATACTTGTGCTGTAGCAATGGCTGTAGTGGCAAGTACCGCAATGAATGTAAGTGTTTTTGTTTTCATGATCCTGATTTTTTAGAGTTATGTACTTATAATAACTCACAGGAACTCATTATGATGCATGATGATATTTCCCTGCTCAGTTTTTTGATAAATGCTACCTTTGTTGCATGGCTTTAAGAAAAATCATTTCCGGCGGACAAACCGGTGTGGACAGAGCTGCACTGGATGCAGCCATTGCGCTTAACCTGCCACACGGTGGATGGTGTCCTGCAGGCAGACTGGCAGAAGATGGCATTATTCCGGATAAATATTGTCTGAGTGAAACCAATAGCAGGCAATATCAGGAACGCACACGTCTGAATGTCTGTGATTCGGATATGAGCCTGATTATTATTCAAAATAAATCCTGGGGAAAAGGAACATTGTACACAAAACAGGTCTGTATTCAGCAAAAGAAAAAATTTGTGCTTCATGATGTTTCACTGGATGCATTTGATAGCCTCCTGGAAGCGTTGCTGCCACTGCCGGATGGCACGGTTCTTAATCTTGCCGGAAATCGGGAAAGCACCACAGCCGGAATATATAATAAATCATACCAGCTATTCCTGCGCCTTTTTATGCTTTGCAGGCAATAAATCTAAAAAACTTTTGTTTTATTCTTTGATGTTAAACAATTATCTTTGCAGAATGATTTTACGACGGATGAAAATAATATTTCTTGCTGTAATTGTGTTTGCTGTGAGTTCCTGCAGTGAATACCAGAAGTTACTCAAAAGTGAAAACTACGAATTGAAGTATGAAAAAGCGGTGGAATATTACGAAGACGAAGACTATTTTAAAGCAAAAACGCTCTTTGAGGAGCTGATGAACATTTATAAAGGAACAGCCAGGGCTGAAAAAATCCATTATCATTACGCATATTGCTTGTACCATGATGGAGAACTCGCGCTGGCAGCTTATCATTTTCAGCGTTTTGCCAGAACCTACCCCAACAGTGAATACACCCAGGATGCTGAGTTCCGTTCAGCTCTTTGTTTTTATGATTTGGCACCACAGGCATCCCTCGACCAGGATTTCACACAACGAGGTATAGATGCATTTCAGACATTTCTCGATAAATATCCCGATACCGAATATCAGGATACGGTGAATTCGCTGGTTGACAGGCTGCATCACAGGCTGGAGAAAAAATCATATGAAAATGCTTACCTTTACCACAAAATCGGAGAGTATAAAGCTGCAGTCATTGCCCTGGAAAATAGTATCATGGAATATCCGGGTTCTCCCTACAACGAAGATGCCCGCTATTATATTCTGAAATCAAGTTTCGAATATGCTCAGGGTAGTGTGGAAAAGAAAAAGCAAGAACGGTACAAAAATACACTGAAAGCTTATTATGCACTTATTGATAATTATCCCAAAACCGAATACCGGGATGATGCAAGGAGAATAAAGGAAAAAACTGAAGAAAATTTAAATATTAAATAAATGAACATGGATTACAAAAAATCAGAAACCCCATCTTCCATTGAAACACTCAATGTACATGAGCTGGCGGATGGTGCTGAAAATATCTATCAGGCTGTTATCATTGCTGCCAAACGTTCCAATCAGATTAATGTGGATATTAAGCAGGAATTGAGCCAGAAACTTGAAGAGTTTGCCAGCTATACTGATAACCTTGAAGAAATTTTTGATAACAGGGAACAAATCGAAATCAGTCGCTATTATGAAAGGCTTCCAAAATCGACCCTGCTTGCCATTGAAGAATTTTTGAAAGGGGAGCTGTATTTCCGCAAACCTGAAGAAGAAAACCCCGATGAGCCTGCGAAATAAAAAAATATTGCTTGGCATAACAGGAAGTATTTCCGCCTATAAGTCTGCATACCTGTGCAGACTTTTCGTTAAAGAAGGGGCAAAGGTGCAGGTAATTATGACTGAGTTTGCCAAAGAGTTTATCTCACCACTTACCATGGCCACCCTTTCCGGAAATCCTGTGCTTGAGGCTACCCATAATCCCAAGACAGGAGAATGGAACAGCCATGTCGATCTGGGCATCTGGGCTGATGCCTTTGTCATCGCTCCTGCTTCGCTCAACACCATGGGAAAAATGGCTCATGGCATTGCTGATAATCTGCTGACAACAACTTATGTGTCTGCTAAGTGCCCGGTGTTTATCGCTCCGGCAATGGATCTCGATATGTACAGACACAAAGTAAATCAGGACAACATGAAAAAGCTGAAAAAATACGGCTGCCTTTTTATTGAACCTGAATCCGGTGAACTTGCCAGCGGACTGTGTGGCAGGGGACGCCTGGCGGAACCCGAAACCATCTTCGAAACAATCCAAAATCATTTCAACAGAGCCCTGCCGCTTACCGGCAAAACATTTATGGTTTCTGCAGGTCCCACTTACGAAAAACTTGACCCGGTACGTTTTATCGGAAATTATTCAAGTGGCAAAATGGGCTTCGCCATTGCTGAAAACCTTGCAGACAAAGGGGCGGATGTTATCCTGATTACCGGGCCGACAGACAAAAAAACTGAGCATGAAAATATTGAGCGGATTGATATTGTATCCGCGCAAGACCTGTACAATGCCTGCCTGAGTTTTTTCCCCTCCGTAGATGGCGCTGTTATGGCTGCTGCCGTAGCTGATTATACTCCGGCAAAAGCCAGCAAGGATAAAATGAAAAGTAAATCCGAAAAACTGAATATTGAGCTTAGCCCTACCAAAGATGTTGCCGCAGAACTGGGGAAAATCAAAACAAAAAATCAAATCCTGGTTGGTTTTGCCCTGGAAACTTCTGATGAGCAAAAAAATGCGGAAAATAAGCTCAAAAAGAAAAATCTGGATTTCATTGTACTCAACTCATTGAATGACAAAGGGGCAGGCTTTAATTATGAGACCAATAAAATCAGTATCCTGGATAATTCAGGAAAAATTGATAAATTTAAGCTCAAAAAGAAAAATGAAGTGGCAGCGGATATCGTTAATAAGATTGTGAAGTATATCAATGCTACCAAATAAAATGAAAAAGATAAGGCTGATTATTCTGATTATACCTGTACTACTGAGCCTCAAAACTACTGCTCAGGAGCTGGATTGCCGTGTGCAGATTTCTTACCAGCAAATTCAGGAGAGCTCCAACAGGCAAATGTTCCAGGAAATGCAAACCGCTGTTTATGAATTTATGAACAATACGACCTGGACAGATCATGTCATCAAAGAGGATGAACGTATCGAATGTAATATCAGAATTGAACTTAAAGAAAAAGTGTCTTCTGATGAATTTAAGGGCTCCATTCAGGTGCAGTCTTCCCGGACAATTTTTAATACATCATACAAAAGCCAGGTATTCAAACATCTGGACAAAGATTTTCACATTGAGTATGTTGAGTTTGAACCACTGGAATTCAGTATCAATTCACATAAGTCAAATTTTACCGCCATACTTGCATACTATGCCTACATCATGATCGGTATGGATTATGACACCTTTGGCATGATGTCAGGTGACCCGCACTTCCAAAAAGCGGAACAAATTGTGCAAAATGCGCAAAATGCTCAGGAAGTTGGCTGGAAAGCTTATGAAGACACCAAGAACCGTTACTGGCTTGTGGAAAATCTGATGAACAGTACATATTCACCCCTGAGGGAAGCCATGTACCTGTATCACCGTGAAGGCCTTGACCGGATGAGTGACAAACCTGCCGAAGGCAGAAACAGGATTGAAGCTGCCATCGAACGGTTAAAAGATGTACACAATAAAAAGCCTGGTTCTTTCCTAATGTCCCTCTTTGTTAGTGCCAAAAGCGATGAAATTGTCAATGTCTTTTCTGAAGCTTTCCCTGATCAAAAAAACAGAGTTGTTCAGGTAATGGAAGCTGTTGACCCGGCCAACTCATCCAAATATGAGAAAATCATGAAAGAAGAATAGGTATGCTCTCCTGGCTGAAAATTAAAAACTACCTGCTCATTGAGCATCTTGATATTCATATTCCTGATGGCTTTATTACCATGACCGGAGAAACCGGAGCCGGAAAATCCATTCTTCTCGGAGCCATCGCTTTGCTTACTGGTAAACGCGCCGATACATCCGTTCTGATGGACGAATCAGGCAAATGTATTGTGGAGGCAGGCTTTACAATCAAAAATAACAACAAAGGTTTTTTCGACCGGTACGATATCGATTTTGATACAGAAACAATCATTCGGCGGGAAATATCCGGCAAAGGCAAATCCAGAGCGTTTATCAATGATACGCCTGTTAAGCTTGAGGTCTTGAAAAAACTTACCGATAAGCTTATTGATATTCACTCGCAGCACCAAAGCCTGCTGGTGGGTACATCGGATTTCCGCTTGAGTGTCCTGGATTCCTTCGCTGATACAGCAACGGAAAGAGCAGATTATCGTCAGGTGTATTCTGAGTATGCCGCTTGCATTGCAGAACTCAATGCATTGAGTGAAAAATATCAGCAGGCTGTCAGGGAAAAGGATTATTTACAGTTTCAGTTTGATCAACTGGAAAATGCCGCACTAATCCCCAACGAACTTAGTGAGCTGGAGCAGGAGGAATCGTTGCTGAATCATGCAGAGGAAATACAGTCGAATCTGATGCAATCTGTTCACTTGCTGCGTGACGACCCGAATAACTGTATTGATGCCCTTAGCCATGTCAATGCGATGCTGGAAAACATCAAGGCTCATTTTGGAAAAGCAGATGAATATGCCGGCCGTATTGAATCCGTCAGCATTGAATTGAAAGATCTGGCCGATAGCTTTGAACAGGATGCATCTTCCATTGAGTTTAATCCGGCCAGACTGGAGGAATTACGACAGCGTATCAATCTGTTGAATGATCTGTTGCTTAAGCATCAGAAGAATTCTGTTGATGAATTAATTCATTTGCGTGATAATATTGGTGAAAAGCTCCTTGCCTTTGATACGGACAGCAGCAGAATTGAAATGCTGCAAAATGAATCAGAAAAACTATTTGCGGAACTGAAAAAGCGGGGAGAAAATTTATCCGCTAAACGCAAAAGTGCAATTCCAGGTCTGGAGAAAAAACTCAAAAGCATGCTGGCATATCTTGGAATGCCGGATGCAGGCTTTCATGTCAGGTTTGCAGAAAGGGAAAAACCCGGAGAATCTGGTCTGGACAAAGCAGATTTCCTTTTTTCTGCAAACAGGGATATGCCGGAGCAGCCCATTGAGAAAGTAGCTTCCGGCGGGGAGATGTCCCGTTTGATGCTCTGCCTGAAAACCATCCTTGCCCGAAAACTGCATATGCCTACCATCATCTTTGATGAGATTGACACAGGTGTTTCCGGTGAAATTGCGGGCAAAATGGGGAAAATGATGCTGCAACTCGGAGATACGGCTCAGGTCATCAGCATCACACACCTGGCGCAAGTGGCAGCACTCGGAAAACGGCAGCTTTATGTGAGTAAAAATAAGTCGAGAACAAGTATTCATATCCTGTCCGAAGAAGAACGCCTGAAGGAGATCGCACGAATGTCCAGTGGAGAAAATGTAAGTGAGGCGGCCATTGCACATGCCAGAAACTTACTTCAGGATAAAAAAACAGGTTAACAGTAATTGGTTAAAATTTCAGCCCTGCACTGATTGTCAGTGTGTTTGAGGTAGCATTCCCTTCCCTGAAAACATGAGAGATGCCATATTCGTAGCGCAAATCAAAGCTAAAAAGTGATACATTCAGTCCTGCACCTACATTCAGACCCATATTCAAATCACGAAATTGTTCCCCGGTGAATTCCAGATGGTCAACATTTATAACATAAGTAAAAGTAGGCCCTGTATAAATTCTTGCGCCAAGTAATTGCAGGCCAAGCATTACCGGTACTTTGATGAAGCTGTAATCAACATTATTGAGAATGGTATCACTGGTATTGGGATTGTTGGGGTCCAGATGGCTGATGTGAACTTTTCTCAGGCCCTGTTGTCCGTAAAAAAGACCGGGCTGAAAAAAAACCGGTGTTTTTGTTTGTAACCATAAGCCGGCTTCAAATCCGGTGCGGAACTTGTCGGCATCTTCAACAGGCTCATCGGTGAGTTTTGTGAGATTAATTCCCACCTGTGGCAAAACACGAATCCCTTCCTGTGCATATCCCATTGAACTGCCGGCTGTTATGGCTGCGGTTATAATCATCAATGAGATAATTTTCTTTATCATAATCTCTCTTTTTTAAGTGTACATGCAAAAACTTCGCCAAAAAAAAGCATTTTGTTTAAAATAAACAATTCACAGGGTTTTAAAACTGCGTTAAAATCACTAATTTTGTTGAAACAACAAGAATTACAAGTTCATGGGTATTACAAATGTTTTGAAAAATATGTTTGGCTCTAAAGCTGAACGCGACCTGAAGGAAAATCAACCGGTGGTTGAGGAAGTGTTGAAGGTTTATCAGGGATTGCAGGAAGAAGATAACGACAGCTTGCGTGAGCGGACAATCCGTATGAAACAACGGATTCAGGATTTTATTGCTGAAGACAAAAAACTTATCGAAGATAAGAAGAAAGAAGCCTTAAGCAAGGATATCTATGAGCGAGAAGACATCTACAATGAAATTGATACGATTGAAGATGGGATAGATGCGAAAATTGAAGAAGTTCTCGAAGATATCCTGCCCGAAGCTTTTGCCGTGATGAAAGAAACTGCACGCAGATTCAAGGAAAATCACGAAATCAAAGTCAGAGCCAGCGAGTATGATAAAGAACTTGCTCCGGCCAGTGATTTTGTGGAAATTCGAGGAGAGGACGCTGTCTGGTTTAATCGCTGGATTGCCGGTGGTAGTGAAATAGTCTGGGATATGGTGCATTATGATGTGCAGCTTATCGGAGGTGTGGTACTGCATCGTGGAAAAATTGCCGAGATGGCCACAGGTGAAGGCAAAACCCTGGTTGCTACCCTGCCCGTTTTTCTCAATGCACTTACCGGGCGAGGTGTCCATCTGGTTACAGTCAACGATTACCTGGCCAAACGTGATGCTGAATGGATGGGACCTTTGTTCCAGTTCCATGGCCTTAGTGTGGATTGTATCGACAAACATCAGCCCAACTCCCCGAATCGAAGAAAAGCATATGAGGCGGATGTCACTTACGGAACCAACAATGAGTTTGGCTTCGACTACCTCCGGGACAATATGGCACTGAGCCTCGAAGACCAGGTGCAAAGAAGGCATAACTTCTCCATCGTGGATGAGGTTGATTCTGTATTGATTGATGATGCCAGGACCCCGCTGATTATTTCAGGGCCCACCAGCCAGTCGAACGACCAGATGTTCGATGAATATAAAGATGTAGTGCGGAGACTGTATAATTCCCAGAGAACACTTGCCACAAATCTGCTCAATGAAGCCAAAAAATACATCGCAGAAGGCAATAATGAAAAAGGTGGATTTAAGCTGTTTCAGGCATACAAAGCACTGCCAAAATACAAGCCGCTGATTAAATTCCTTTCACAGGAGGGAATGAAAACACTTCTGCAGAAAACGGAGAATTTCTACATGCAGGACAATTCAAAACACATGCACAAGGCCACGGATGACTTGTACTTTGTGATTGAAGAGAAACAAAATGCAGTGGAAATTACCGATAAAGGTTATGAAATCCTTGCCGAAACCGGAGAAGATCCCTCATTCTTTATTCTTCCTGATATCGGATCTGAAATGGCAAAGATTGAGCAAACCTTTACTGATCCCAAAGAAAAGGCAGAGAAAAAAGCTGAGATGATAGCAGAATTTTCCGCCAAAAGTGAGCGGGTACATACCATCAATCAGCTACTGAAAGCATATACCCTTTTTGAAAAAGATGTGGAATATGTTGTGATGGACAACAAGGTGAAAATTGTTGATGAACAAACCGGGCGTATCATGGAAGGCCGGCGCTACTCCGATGGCCTTCATCAGGCAATAGAGGCCAAGGAGAGTGTGAAAGTGGAGGCAGCCACACAAACACATGCTACAATTACCTTACAGAATTATTTCAGAATGTACCATAAACTTTCCGGAATGACAGGTACTGCTGAAACTGAAGCCGGGGAATTCTGGGATATCTATGAGCTTGATGTTGTCGTTATACCTACAAATAAGCCCATCATCAGGCAAGATAAACAGGACATGGTTTATAAAACCAAAAGGGAAAAGTATCAGGCTGTGATTGATGATATCATTGAGCTTACAGAAAACGGCCGTCCTGTGCTCGTTGGTACAACCTCTGTTGAAATTTCTGAAATACTCAGCCGAATGCTGAATCGTAGCGGAATCAAACACAATGTGCTCAATGCAAAGTTGCATCAGCGGGAAGCCGATATTGTTGCTGAAGCCGGTAAAAGCAAAGCAGTTACCATTGCCACAAATATGGCCGGTCGTGGTACTGATATCAAACTCAGCAAAGAAGTAAAAAAAGCCGGCGGCCTGGCTATTGTGGGAACTGCAAGGCATGATTCCCGCCGTGTTGACCGGCAGCTTAGAGGTCGTGCCGGCAGGCAGGGTGATCCCGGATCCTCCCAGTTTTATGTCTCACTGGAAGATAACCTCATGCGCCTGTTTGGTTCCGAAAGAATTTCCAAACTCATGGACAAAATGGGAGTCAAAGAAGGTGAAGTTATCCAGCACAAAATGATTTCCAGGTCCATCGAGAGGGCTCAGAAAAAAGTGGAAGAAAATAACTTCGGCATCAGAAAGAGGCTGCTCGAGTATGATGATGTGATGAATGCACAGCGATCGGTTATTTATAAAAAACGGAGGCACGCTCTGGATGGAGAAAGACTGGGCGTTGATATTGCCAATATGATGTATGACCTGTGTGCCGCCATCATTGAAGAACACCACGGCAATAGTGAGTTTGAAGACATTGAGCTCGACCTGCTCAGAAATCTGTCAATGGAAGCTCCCTTTGATGATAAAGCCTTTAAGGAAAAGAAAGAGCAGGAACTGGTGGATATGCTGTATGAAAAAGTGGTGGAAACTCATAAACAGAAAGTTACCCGTATTGCTGAACAGGCGTATCCCGTGATTAAGCAGGTGTATGAAACACAGTCTGCCATTTATAAAAATATTGTTGTTCCGGTCAGTGACGGTAGCAAAACATACAAAGTGGTTGTCAACCTGGAAAATGCCTATGAATCACAGGGGCGGGAAGTGGTTACAGCTTATGATAAAACCGTCGTACTGGCTTCCATTGATGAGATGTGGAAAGATCATCTCCGTGAAATGGATGACCTGAGACAGTCTGTTCAGAATGCTTCCTATGAACAAAAAGATCCTCTGCTGATATATAAACTTGAAGCATATCAGCTCTTTAAAGGCTTGCTCAAACGCATCAACAGCTCCGTGGTTTCCGTGCTGATGAAGGGACAGATACCAATTGAAAATCCGGATGAAGTGAAGGAGGCCAGAGAAAGAAAACGACTGGATACCAGTAACATGAGAGCCGGTAGACAAGACCCCGGATACAACGACCCGTCAAAGGGAAAACAAAAAGCAGAGCCGGTACGTACAGCCAAAAAAGTGGGACGTAACGATCCCTGTCCCTGTGGCAGCGGAAAAAAATATAAGAACTGCCATGGCAGGCCGGGAGCAGAACCGCTTGCTTAGGCACAGTATTTGTCTGAAAAAATGAAATAAAAACATAAAAAACCTATGAAAACACAAGTAAAAACATTAACTCTGATTCTTACACTGCTGATTTTTGTGTTCAGCGCACAAAGCCAGGAAACTGAAGCAGACACCTCTCAGATTGTGGTGCCAACAGAAATAGTGGTGGATTCTACAAAATCAGACAGTGTGATCGCTGCTGAAGGGCAAGAAGCCCAGCTGGCTTACAATGCCGGTGTGGATTATTTTGCAGCGGAAAAATTCAAGAACGCTGTTTCGAAATTTTCTGAGGCCATAGAAACAAATCCCGAATTTGCCAAAGCCTATCTCAACAGAGGTTCCAGCTATTATCAGATGGAAGCTACAGAACAGGCAAAACAAGACCTGAACAAAGCTATAGAGCTTGACCCTGAATTGAAATCCGCATATTATATGCTGGGCCTGATTGCTATGCAAAATCAGGAATACAGGGTGGCTGAAACCAGGCTGCTGAAGGCGGAGGAAAAAGGATATGAGAATCCCAGAATGGATTACTACCTTGGTGTCATTGCTTTTATGAATGAGGAGTATGAGGATGCCGGGAAATATTTCAACCTGGCGCTGGAAAAGGAGAAAAATGATCCCATGATATACAACGACAGAGCTAGTACATACCGGAAACAGGAAAAGTATGATCGCGCCATTGCTGATTATACACAAGCCATTGAACTTGATGACAGCAATCCTATGTATTATTCCAACAGAGGTAGTGTATACCGCCTGAAAGAAGAATATGATAAAGCCATTGCCGACTATACTGCTGCAATTGAAATAGACAGGGGTTATATAATTGCACTCAACAACCGGGGGCTGGTAAAATACGATCAGGAGAAATATGAAGCCGCCATCAGTGATTTTGAGGAAGCTCTTGAGATTGACAGGGAGTATGCTCTGGCACACAACAATAAGGGATTGGCTCAGTATCAGTTGGATCAGTACGAGGATGCGATAGATTCTTTCACCAAAGCCATTGTACTGAATCCTGATTATGCCTATGCTTACCTGCACCGTGGAAATGCGAAAGAAATGCAGCGCGATTTCGAAGGGGCATGTGCTGATTGGAAAAAAGCAGCAGAGCTCGGCGTTGAGGCTGCAGACAGCTATTTAAATTATTGTAATGATAACGAATAAAACCATTAAATCATGAATAATTCTGTGAAATATAGTCTTTATATTATTGGACTTTTCTTCTTGTCTACAGGCATTAGTTTTGCTCAGATGGAAGTGGACATCAACAGGAAAGATTTCAAACATCGTAAATCAGGATTCCGGGATGCCTGGAGCGCAGTAAAAGATGCTGATGATTTCTATGAAATTAAAACACCCGGCGGGTATAGACGTGCACTGCCCCTGTATGAAGAGGCCGTAGCATACAACAAAGATTATCCGGCGCTAAACTATAAACTGGGCGTCTGTTATATGGCTGATGATAATCATGCCAAAGCTATAGAAAGCCTGGAAAAAGCCTGGGAAGGCAACAATGACGTAGCCCCTGATGTATTATACCTGCTCGGAAAAGCCTATCATTACAGCTATGAGTTTGATACTGCCATTGAAAAGACCAGGCAGTTCATCAATACTTATCAGTCCACGGGCAATGATGAGGTTGACCGGCACAGATTAGACAATGCAGAACGTCGTATTGAGCAGTGCCGGAATGCCAAAACCATGGTGAAGAATCCGGTCAGGGTATTTGTCGATAACCTGGGGCCGGCAATCAATACAAAATATCCTGAGTACGGCCCTGTGATTACCGCTGATGAATCTATGCTTGTTTTTACTTCCAGGCGGGAAGGTACCACAGGTGGTGAAAAGGATCCCAGAGATTTTCAGTATTATGAGGACCTGTATGTCTCCTACCAGGATGACCAGGGACGATGGACCGGGGCTGTCAATCTGAGAGACCTCAATACAGATGGCCATGATGCTTCCATCGGATTATCATACGACGGACAAATTCTTTATACCTATAACGGGACACCCACAGGAACCATCCTTACCAGTGAGATTGAAGGTGAAGAATGGTCGAAACCCGAAGAGATGAATAGAAGAATCAATGGAAAATCCCATGAAACCAGTGCTTCGGTTTCCCCGGATGAAAAATTCTTTTACTTCGTGAGTGACAGGGAAAAAGATGATTATGGACAAGAATCCTACGGCAAAAAAGACATTTATTATTGTGAAAAGGATGAAAAAGGCAGGTGGGGTAAAGTGAAAAACATCGGTGAACCCATCAATACCGAACTCAATGAAGAGGCCTGTTTTATCCATGCTGACGGAAGAACTATGTATTTTAGCTCGGAAGGACATAAAAGCATGGGTGAATATGACATTTTTAAAAGTGTGAAGGATGAAAACGGAAACTGGAGCGATCCTGTGAATCTGGGATATCCTGTGAATACACCTGCCCAGGATGTGTTCTTTGTTATGGCCGGCTCCGGACGCTTTGGTTATTACAGCACAGTAAAACAATCCGGATATGGGGACCAGGACATTTATAAAATTACATTTCTTGGCCCGGAAAAGCTGATGGTACAAGGTGCTGAAGACAACCTGATGGCAAGTCTTAAATCTGGAATATCCGATAAAGTGGTGGAAGAAGAAATGGATATTGAAACTGTGAGGCTTACTTTGCTCAAAGGAACAGTGACTGATGCAATTTCAGAAGAGCCAATCAGAGCAGATATTGAAATTGTTGACAATGAGAAAAATGAAGTAGTAAACATCACCAATTCCAATTCAAGTACCGGAAAATACATGGTATCTCTGCCATCTGGAAAAAACTATGGCATCAGTGTCAAGGCAGAAGGCTATCTCTTTCATTCCGAAAACTTCAATATCCCGGCTACCACGGGATATCAGGAAGTCATCAAAGATATTGTTCTGAGTAAGGTTGGCGTGGGCTCAAGCATAGTACTGAAAAACATCTTTTTCGATTATAACAAAGCAAGTCTGAGGCCGGAATCTTATCCTGAGCTTGACCGATTGCATAAGTTGCTTGAAAATTATCCCGATATGCGGATAGAAATCGGCGGACATACCGACGATCACGGCTCACTGAAATACAATACAGATTTGTCTGAAAACAGGGCAAAAGCTGTTGTTGATTATCTGGTTAATATGGGTATTGACCGTGACAGACTTGAATACAAGGGCTATGCCTATCTGAATCCCATTGATACAAACGACACAGAGGAAGGACGTCAGAATAACAGACGTGTGGAATTTAAGGTACTCAGTGTAAAATAGCAGATACCATGGTAAGAAATATTATTATAACACTCCTCATAAGTAGCTTTTCCCTTAGCGGGATCATGGCACAGGAAAATGTCAAATTCAAACGTTCAGAGTTTTCTGATCAAAAACAAGAGCTTCGTGCTGCCAAACGGAACATCAAGTTTGGAGATAAAGCCAGACAAAATCGGGATAAGCCTGAAAAAGCCATTGACTATTACATGAAAGCTATGGAATTCAATCCAAACAATGCAGAGCTGAATTACAAATTGGGTCAGACCCATGTTGAAGCACTCAAAAAAGCAGAAGCCCTGCAGTATTTTGAAAAAGCGGTGGAACTGGATGAAGAGGTAAGGGAAGATGTCTGGTTGAAAGTCGGACAGACACGGCAACTGAATTACAAATTTGACGAAGCCATAAAAGCTTATTCCGAATATCTCCGGAAAAATCCCGGAATCAGCCAGGAAGAGAAAGACCTGGTGCAAAAGCACATAAGCGAATGCCGCAGCGGTAAGGATATCCTGCAGGATACTGTGGATGTGGAAATCACCAATGCCGGCCCGAATATCAATACGGAATATCCGGAGTACAATCCCATGATCCTTGCAGATGGCTCACGTTTGATTTTTACTGCACGGCGGAAATATGTCGGAAACCCCATTGATGAATCCGATGGCAAGTATTGCGAAGATGTCTGGTATTCTGACCGGGATGAGAATGGGGAATGGAAAAAAAGCAAGAGGTTTGGCTCCCCGATCAATACGAAAGAACACGATGCTATCAATGGAATTTCCACCGATGGCCAAAAATTGTACGTGTACAAGCCCGTGGATAAAAGGGGAGGGGATGTGTACTATTCCGAACTCGATGGCGATGACTGGCAGAAACCTGCCAGTCTTGGGGAACCTGTAAATTCAGAATTCCATGAGTCAAAAGTGAGTGTCTCTTATGATGGCAAAAAACTATATTTCGTTTCCAACAGGCCTGAAGGAAGCCAGGGGAAACGGGATATCTGGGTGAGTGAAAAAACTCCCTGGGGCTCATGGGGTGAAGCTGAAAACCTGGGGCCGTCGATCAATACAGAATATGATGAGGAAGGTGTACTAATTCATCCCGATGGACGTACCTTGTATTTTTGCTCAAAAGGTCATAACAGCATGGGAGGTTTTGATATTTTCCGTTCTGTTCAGGATAGCAACGGCAATTGGTCAACTCCTGTAAACCTGGGTTATCCGATCAATACACCCGATGACGAGGCCTTTTTTAGTATTGCAGCCGATGGCCGGCATGCCTTCATAAGCTCGGTGCGACCGGATGGTTATGGCGATTATGATATTTATGAAGTAATCTGGCCGGAAAGAGATACCATTGAAAAAGAAAGTCGGGTTGAATCGCGCCTGACCCTGTTTACCGGATACGTGAAAGATGCCAAAAGCCTGGATCCACTCAAAGCAGCCATAGAAATTGTGGACAATGATAAAAATGAAGTGGTGGTAGAGTTGCACTCAAACAGATCCTCAGGAAAATTTGTGGCTTCCCTGCCGGCAGGAATAAACTACGGCCTGTCAGTCAATAAAGAAGGATATATGTTCCATTCGGAAAATTTTGATATCCCTGATACCGCAGATTATCAGCAGATTACCAAAGAGGTCTTGTTGCAGCCAATGGAAGTAGGTACAAAAATCGTTCTGAAGAACATATTTTTTGATTATGATAAAGCGAGTTTGAGAGAATCTTCCTTTGCTGAATTGAATAAAGTGAGGAAAGTTCTGGAGGAAAATCCCGGAGTTAAAATTGAGATCAGCGGACACACTGATAACCGGGGCTCTATGCAGTACAATATGGAATTGTCGCGCAACAGGGCAAAATCTGTGGTGGATTATCTTATCGAAAATGGCATTGATTCCGGACGCCTTTCTTATGAAGGATATGCCTTTAAAAAGCCAATTGCGGATAATGATACAGAAGAAGGCCGTCAATTGAACAGAAGGGTGGAGTTTGAGGTTATTGAAAATAATTAGTTGACATATTGTTTATTTAAATTATTCAGATAGCATGAAAAATACAGCACTGAACGAAATGCATGAAGCCATGGGAGGCCGTATGATACCTTTTGCCGGCTATTATATGCCCGTGGAATTTGAAGGAATCCAGGTGGAACATCGTATCGTGAGAGAAAAACTCGGAGTTTTTGATGTTTCACATATGGGAGAATTTCTGGTGGAAGGCCCGAAAGCCAAAGATTTCATCCAGAAAATCTCAACCAATGATGTAAATGACCTGTACGATGGTAAAGTGCAATATTCTTGTATGACCAACGATAAAGGCGGCATTGTGGACGATTTTCTTGTATACCGGTTTAAAGACGATGAATACCTGCTGGTTGTCAATGCAGCCAATATTGATAAAGACTGGGACTGGTGTAAAAAACAGGCCGAAGCTTTTGACCTGAAAATCGGAGAGGAACTGAAAAATATCTCCGATGATATCAGCCAGTTGGCGGTTCAGGGGCCATATGCACTCAAAGCCATGCAGAAACTCACCGGGGAGAATGTCATTGACATGGAATTCTATACAAGCAAAAAAATCCCATTTGCCGGTATTGATGAAGTGATTTTCTCTACCACAGGCTATACCGGAGCAGGCGGTTGTGAAATATATGTGGAAAACAAGGATGCAAAAAAACTCTACAATGCCGTACTAAAAGCCGGAGAGGAGTTTGGTATCAAACCGATTGGTCTTGGTGCCCGCGATACACTCCGTATGGAAATGAAAATGTGTCTCTATGGTAACGATATTGATGAAACAACATCTCCCATAGAAGCCGGACTTGGCTGGGTAACAAAATTTACCGAAGGCAATGACTTCATCATGCGCGATTACCACGAAAAGCTGAAAGCAGAGAAACCGGAGAGAATGCTGAAAGCCTTTGTTATGAAAGAGCGTGGTATCCCACGTCAACATTATACAGTATATGATGCTGAGAACAATGAAATTGGAGAAGTAACCAGTGGTACCATGTCACCATCACTGAATGTTGGTATCGGACTGGCATATCTGAAACGGGGATACTGGAAGTCCGGTACGGAAATCTTTATTGGCGTACGGAAAAAGCGCCTCAAAGCGGAAGTGGTGAAACCACCGATCTTTAAAGATCAGAAACCAGAAGTTAAATAAAGAAAAAACGCTCCGAAAACGGGGCGTTTTTCTTTGCTGTCAAAAATAGGCCTTACAATAAACAGGATGGAAGTCAAAAGAGCTGCATGGCTGGCTGGAGGTAAAACCTGCGCCAGGCGGGTGCCCAATTAATCATGAAAAACATTTCAATAATCAACCTTTTGAAGCATTGTAAGCTTCTGAATATGAGGTGTCCTGTAAGATTGTTTCTTTTTGGGTCTTGTTTTTCTGAGATTAATATTAGCTTTACATAAAAGACAGACGATATGATACCTGAAAACTTAACTGCATATTTTGAGAGCGCAATGCTTGAGAACTGGGACAAGAAATCCCTTAGTGACTACCATAACGGTCATATGACTTTTGGTGAAGTGGCCAACCGGATATTGAAAATCCATGCTCTGTACAGAAAATCGGGCATCAAACCGGGCGATAAAATCGCGCTGATTGGCAATAACTCGGCCAACTGGGGCAGTGTGTATTTGGCAACAGTTACTTACGGGGCAGTGATTGTTCCCCTGCTGCAGGATTTCAAGCCTCAGGATGTGTACAAACTGGTGAATCACTCGGAATCGAAAATGCTGTTTGGCTCAGAATTCATTCTGAAAAATCTTGAATTTGACAAATTTGACAATCTTGATTGCATCTATAAACTGGATAATTTCGGACTGCACCACGATTGCAGGAATGATGCCGAAACGCTGCCGGACGAGAACGATGTGAAACCGGTGACAAAGGATGACTTTTCTCTGGAGCACATTCCCAATGATCAGCTGGCGGCCATCCTTTATACCTCAGGTACCAGCGGCAGGCCCAAAGGTGTGATGCTGGAACACAACAGTCTGGCAGCCAACATCCGATACGCACAGGCCAACATGCCACTTACCGGCGGCGACCGCATTGTATCTTTTTTACCCATGGCCCACTCATATGGTTGTGCCTTTGAGTTTCTTTTCCCGTTTACCCTGGGTTGTACCATTACCTTTCTTGGAAAACTTCCTGCCCCCAATGTGGTGGTGAAAGCTTTTCAGGAAATTCAGCCACGGCTGATCCTGAGCGTACCCCTGGTGATGGAAAAAATATACAAAAACAAAATCAAACCGGTGCTGGACAAACCATCCATCAGAATTATGCGCAACATTCCGGGTCTGCGTGAATTAGTGCATAAGAAAATACGCAAAAGCATGGAGGAATCTTTTGGCGGCAACTTTAAAGAAGTTGTCATTGGAGGTGCTAAGCTAAACCGCGAAGTGGAATTGTTTTTGCGTAAAATAAAATTCCGCTTTGCCATTGGCTACGGCATGACAGAATGTGGTCCGCTGATAACATACGACGGATGGCGTACAACCAAAATTCATTCCGCAGGAAAACCCATAGACTGCCTGGAATTAAAAATAGATTCCGATGACCCGGAAAAAAAGCCCGGTGAAATTCTTATTAAAGGAGAAAACGTGATGACCGGCTATTACAAAAACGAGGAACTCACCAAAGAGATATTTACTGAAGACGGCTGGATGCGTAGCGGTGACCTGGGCCTGATAGACAAGGACAACTACCTGTTTATCAAAGGCCGCAGTAAATCGATGATACTGGGTCCTTCAGGTAAAAATGTATATCCTGAAGAAATAGAGTCCAAACTGAACAACAAGTCACTTATCGGCGAATGCCTGGTAGTGGGCCGCGATGACAAAATTGTAGCCATGATTTATCCCGATCATGAAAAACGCAGAATGCTGGGCATTCATGAGAAAAAAATTCCTGCAATTTTCGATGAATACAAAAAAGAGGTAAACGAAGAACTGCCCTCATACATGCACATTTCCAAAATGCAGATTCGTGAGAATGAATTTGAGAAAACTCCGAAGAAAAGCATTAAACGGTTCTTGTACTCGTGATGGAAAGATTGAGTGTCGGAGTGATGAATGATGAATGATGAATGTCGAATGTCGAATATTGAAGTGAAGATAGAGAGGGTAAGACGGAGTGATGAATGATGAATGATGAA